>JBBRGK010000252.1:0-5292 GCA_038240805.1 Dehalococcoidia bacterium
TCGGAGTACCAGCCTGGGTCGCGGCCGCTGCTGCAGCCGTGCCAGACGGACGTGCTGCAGCGCTGGTACCCGAGCTGCGGGGCGCCGCTGCCGATGCTGCAGCGGAGGCTATGGCTGATGCTGCGGCTCTGGTTGCCGAAGCATTATTGGTATTGCTGGCGTTGTTCGTCGATGAACTGCAGCCAACAACCGCCAGTCCGAGGCCGCCAACCCCCGCTACCGCGCCTGCCCGCATCGCTGATCTGCGGGAGAGCCTGCTCTGCCAGTAGTTCACTTCACCCACAATCCGCTCCCTCTCTCTGACGTCGCAGGCCACTCACCCGAAACGTGCGCGAATAATAGCACAGCAGGTCAAGGGGTGGATCGTATCGGTGTAGATCGGGAGCGAAGGCGCAGAGCCGGCACCTGCCGGTTCAAAGACGATGAAACTCAGAGAGATACAGGCGGTGGAACTGCCTAAAAATGGTCGGCACAGAATGGTCGAAATCTGGTGCGCAATAGGGCGTCCCCTCTCGCCAGCGCAGCGTCTGCGGAAGCCTCCAGACGGCCCATTCGCCATGCCTCCGAAACGCTGATCTCACCAAAAAGCAACATGGCAAGAGTGCTCACCGGCGCCACAAAGTCAGCCTGCCGCCTGGTGCGTGTCACCGACGTCTCTGCTCCGGAGGTCTCGAGCAGCCAGGTCCCTTCATTCCAGGGGCAGAGTGGGTCGATGACTCCAAAAGTCAGCCAGCCGTCCGAGCCGTAGCCGCGACCGGAGAAGGCTCTGTCAACGTCGATCACGCGCCCATAGATGCCATCGTGCGACTCGTCGTGCAGCATGCGGGGCTCGAGGAGCAGGTAGGGCAGCGGATCATCCGCCGGCACTACACCCCAGATAATCCTGTTTACGAGGTCGAAGCGGGCGAGGTGCTCCCAGCAGGCCCGGTACGCGGCGGGCGTCAGCCATGAGAGATCACGCACCTGGATCTGTTGCGCAGGGCCATTGCCCGGCGCGACGCCCGGACCCGATGTGAAGACCATGTAACCCAGTGGTTGCCCTTCCTCTTCGTAGATCAGGATGGTCAACCGGTCGCCCTTCGCCGGAGGCGCAAGGACGTTCGCCTCCCACATCGGGGCACCGCGATGCAGATAGCCCGTGCGCTGCTCTCGGAAACGGCGGTACAGTTCGACGAGCAGGGGAAACTCGTCGTGGCTGCTTTCGCGCAGGCTTCCGCTGGCGGCTTGGTGATCTGTAAAGCGCAGGAAGCGCGGCTCGGTCGTGTAGCGATGGTGGGTCGAGACCACGCCGTAGCCGTAGCGCTGGTAGATCGCTGCCTGCGAGGCGTAGAGAGCTGCGATTGGCTCACCCTGCTCGTGGCGCCGACGGAAGTCCGTCTCCATGATTGCGCGCAGGTTGCCACGACGGCGGAAGAGCGGGTCGGTGCTGACCGTGGTCACGCCCGCAACCCGCATCGCGGCGCCGTTCATTCGCATCGTGAACGGCCAGGCTGCATATGCCGTGGCCAGCTGGCCGTCATCAAAGGCGCACAGGGTCCATTCGGGTGCCAGCGAGCCAAAGGTCTCGGCCGGCATCGCGAGCGACGTGCTGACGATTTCGGCAAACCGCGGCATTTCGTCGGGTCGTACCGGCCTGATCTCAACCGGCATCGGTTACCTCCTCGCTAAACTCAGTTATGCTCGCCTGGCGGGTGGGCAAGCATCCCGTGCTACACTCCTGCCGGCGCCATGCCGTGGCTATTGTGGAGCATGGCCCATCGAGGGTGGCCAGCAGATCGGAATTGAGGCCGGCTGGAGGCGTCAGATGGCATACAACACCATACTTCACGAGCGCATCGGCAACCACATCCATAAAATCACTTTGAACCGCCCGGAGCGGCTGAACGCTATGACTGCCGAGTTGCAGGGCGAGGTGACCGCGGCCTGTCGGGAGATCGATGGGGATGGTGATGCCCGTTGTTTGATAATTACGGGTGCGGGACGCGCGTTTTGCGCCGGCGCAGACGTTGGGGGCATGGCGCAGCGGCAGAATCAGAGCCCTGAGGAAATGGTCCAGGCGGTCAGCCTTGAGGATAGTCGGCAATCGCTCCGCCGCAACGGGCAGCTAATGATGAAGACGATCTACCGGCTGGAAATCCCGACGATTTCGATGGTGAACGGTGTTGCGGTCGGCGCGGGCTTCGACCTGGTCTGCACAACGGATATCGCCATTGCCTCGACAAACGCGCGATTCATGATTGCCTATATGCGTCGCGCCTTGATCCCCGATCTCGGCGGGATCTGGGTTATCCCGCGGATGATCGGCAGGCGCAAGGCGGCAGAGATGCTCTACACCGCCCGTTTTGCTTCGGCCGAAGAGATCCTCGCCGCAGGTGGGATCAACGCCGTTTACCCGCCGGAGGAACTTGAGGCGAAAACACTGGCGATGGCGGAGGAGATTGCCACTGCGGCACCAATTAGCAACAAGGTCGCCAAAATGAGCTGGCGCGTGACAGAGCCGCTCGACTTCGAGGCCGCAAATGACGTGGTGGCGAGCACGGTGCTTGTAGCCGGCCGGTCAGAGGATCACCGAGAGTCGGTGAAGGCCTTCTTTGAAAAGCGCGAGCCGGTGTTCAGGGGACGCTAACTCGCTCGCCCTGTGCGCTGCCTTGCGGCGTGGAATGCCGGCGATGTTAGTGCGCTTCGGCCTTTGGATGACGGAACGCGACCAGGACGCCGCGGTCATCCTGAACAGCTAGATCTTGCTGGGGAAAGGCCCGAGACCAGTCGTGCAGGAGGCGCACTGCGGCTATCGCCTCCTCTTGCCGGATCGATGTCTCTTCTGCTCCTCGGCGACGGATCACGCTGTAGAACACGGCGAGTCTCCTCTAGCGTATTGGCTCCGGGCACAGCTCCCCCTCCACGTTGCCGAACGCGCACAGCCCGATCACCGATGAGCAAGTGATGAGAGGCCCGGATGAGGTGGGAGTGGTGAATCTGTGTCGTTATGCCAACAGCATCTTCTGGCGGGGAACGATAAGCGGTCAACCTGCGCCATCGGCCATCTAAGGTCATTAGCGGAAAGCCGGCACGGCCGAAACGGCGGATGGCTCGCGTTAGCTCGCTGAGCCACGCGATATCGGATGGCCCGCGCTGCATCAGCGGGCCGTTAGCCGAGCAAAGGACCGCCCCTGTCAAGGATTTCACCGGCGAGGTTGATCACCGCGGGCCGCTCTTCGCAGTAGCCGCCGAACTCGCACTTGTCGAAGTAGAAGGCGTTGCGATCTTTGTCGAAGCGAATGTCCCACGCACCCAGTGCGACGGATTGCGCCCCGACTTCCAGCTGTGCCTGCAGCACGGTCATCAACGCTTCAAGTTGCTCTCGTCCCATCGCGGTTCCCCTGTGTTCTATGTAATGACGTCTGACAACACGCACCGTTGTCTCGCACCCGATACGGGTAGTGTACCGCGTCAGCGTAATCGGAAACCGCGCTTCATCCTCTTATCGTGCGTCGTGGTTCGTGTGCAGGGCTAGAACGTGCGCCAGAGGTTGCATCAGAGGCCGGCGCGCGGTAGATACGGAGATGAGAGTACAGCAGGGAGGCGAGAGCATGCCGGATACGGACCGCAGCGCAGCAGCCGGTTCGGGAAATAAGCCGCGAATCTTTCTCGCGGGACCTATCCACGAGCACGTGCTGGAGTGGCTGAGCGCCGCCTGCGAGGTCGTGCCGTTCGATGGCCCCGGACGGCCGACCCACGAGGACCTGGCGCGGATCCTGCCCGGTGTGGTGGGAATGCTCACCTCAAACCAGGTGAAGATCGACAACGATCTCATCGCCGCGAACCCGCAGCTGCTGGTGATCAGCAACAACGGCGTGGGCTACGACAACGTCGACATACCGTTTGCTACTGGGCACGGCTTGTTGGTCTGCAACACACCGGACGTGCTGACCGATGCCGTCGCCGACCTGACGTACGGCTTCATTCTCGCGCTGGCGAAGCGGATCGCGGAGGCGCATCACTACGTTGCCGGAGGCAACTGGCAGCCGGGGCAACAGTTTCCGCTCGGCACCGATCTGCGCGGGAAAACGCTGGGCATCCTGGGGCTCGGTCGCATCGGGCATGAGGTCGCGGCGCGGGCCGGCGCCTTTGGCCTCAAGCCGCTTTACTTCGATCCGGTGCGCGATCACAAACTTGAGGACGAAGGCGCCGTGACCTACGCCGAACGCGATCAGGTGATCCGCAGCGCCGATTTTCTCACTGTGCATGTCTTTCTCGACCAGAGTACGCGTGGACACATGGGCGCCCGTGAGTTCGCACTGATGAAGCCGAGCGCCTACCTGATCAACACATCTCGGGGACCGGTGGTCAACCAGCGCGACCTGGCCGAGGCACTGCAGAGCGGGCGGATTGCGGGAGCCGGGCTGGATGTGTTCGAGGTTGAGCCGATTCCAGCCGGAGAGCCGATCCTTACTGCCCCGAACCTGCTGCTCGCACCACATATGGCCAGCGGAACGGTAGAGACCAGGCAGGCGATGTCCGAACGAGCGGGCAGGAACCTGATCGCTGCTGTCACCGGCGGCGTACCCGAGGCGATGGTCAATCCTGAAGTTCTCGCTACGCGCGGGTAGCTGAACTCACGAAAGCCCCCGCCTTCAACAGAACTTTGCGATAGGCGTTGGAACGGCTGTTCGCCGGGGCTGCGCTGCGGCCGGAGTGCGGAGCCGCTTAGCGCCTGCCCACCGGTTCAAAGGCGAACTCTGCTTCGGCAGTCTGCTGCGATGCGTGAACGGCAATCGCAGCGTCAAGCTCCGAAGCAGTGAGCACCGCGTTCAGGAGGCCGGGGAAGCGCGCCTCGAGGTCCGCTCGTCGCAGACTGTTCCAGCGGTACGTGCCCTCGGTACGGATCGCAATGATCCCCGCCTCGCGCAACACCTTGAAATGGTGCGATAACGTCGTCTTCGCCAGCGCGAGCCCAAACGTGCCGCATGGACGCTCGCCGCTCTCCGAGAGCGCCTGCACGATCTGCAGCCGGATCGGGTCGCTGAGCGCGTACAGCACCGAGGGCAGCGACAGCTCGTCGGCTGCGGGGTGATAAACAAATCTCATACTTGTATTCTGCCATATCCAGTGTTACGCTGCTATTGTTCGATGAATATAGAACAATAGCAGCATCGAACGTCGGTGCAAGCAACCGTCTCTCAAAAGGAACGGAGAGGTGCTCCGGCAGGCAGATATAGAAGGAGTAAACCGATGATTGAAGAGCTGTTAGTCGGTTGCTACCTCAATGAGCTGGATCGGACGCTAGCGCGT
>JBBRGK010000253.1:0-5287 GCA_038240805.1 Dehalococcoidia bacterium
CTACAACAACGAAGCCGACTTGCAGGCGCTGGCAGGCGCACTGCGCGAGATCCTCGAGCTGACGCCGCACCCGCCGGCTCAGTGATTGCCGGGCGGGGCACTTATCAAGCCGCCTTCAGCCTGTCATAATGCAGTCCGACAGATAGGCCCGGCGTCATAGATCCAGCCGGGGCGTACACTGCCGGAGAACCCGGCTCATCATAGGGTGAGCGGGTATCGAAAGAGCGGGGAGGCTTTAGCTCATGGGTAATTCTCTGGAAGGCAAGGTCGCGGTAATAACTGGCTCCGGGCGCGGCATCGGCGCTTCTTGCGCCCGGCTGATGGCACAGGAGGGCTGTCGGGTCGTTGTCAACGACTACGGCGTGGATGTGGACGGCCGCACGCCGCGGTCCGATCCGGCCGACGAAGTTGTGGCGGAAATCAAGAAAGCCGGTGGCGAAGCGGTCGCCAACTACAATACGGTCGCCACAATGGAGGGCGGCGAGAGCATGATCAAGCAGGCTCTCGACACCTTCGGCCGGCTTGATATCGTCGTTCATGTGGCCGGCATTCTGCGCGACCGCATGGTGTTCAACATGACCGAGGAAGAGTGGGACTCGGTGATCGCGGTCCACCTCAAGGGCTACTTCGCCGTCAGCAAGCCGGCGTCGATCCTGTTCCGCCAGCAGCGCTCGGGGCGAATTATCGGCTTCAGCTCTGGCTCGGGTCTGCGGGGCAACTCGGGACAGGCAAACTACGGCGCCGCCAAGGCGGGCATTGCCGGCATGACCCGTGTAATCGCCAAAGATCTCGGCCGCTACGGCGTCACCGTGAACTCGATCTCCCCCGGCGCCAACACCCGCATGACCGCCTCAGTGCCCGACTCCGCCCGCGAGGCGAGAGCCTCACGAGGCATCAGCGGTGCAGCGGCAACCTCGGCGCCGCGGCCGGTCAACCCGCCAGAGCAGATTGCACCGATGGTCGCCTACCTTTCGAGCGACGACGCGGCCAACATCAACGGGCAGATCTTCGCCGTCTCCGGCGGCAACATCTCCCTGCTATACCATCCCACGGTCTATCGCACGCTTTTCAAAGAAGACATCTGGACCGTGGAGGACCTGCAGCGCCTGGTGCCGCAGCAACTGATGCAGGGCATCGAAAACCCCGCTCCGCCGGCAGGTGAATCGCCGCCGAAGCGGTAGGAAATGGGGGTCGCCCTCATCCCCCAACCCCCTTCTCCCAATTCTGGGCGAAGGGGGCTCCAGCCGTTGCAACCGGCGTCGTGCAACGCGCGGAAGGATCGTCCTCTCTCCAAATTCTGGGAGAGAGGATAAGAGGAGTGAGGGCGACCACGGCTACGAGATTCCTCGACTCTGTGAACTTTGCAACGGAACTGGGTGCTCGAACGTGTGAACCTGTAGGCACAGGACAGCGGGAGAGGTGAAACGATGCGCCGCAGTTTTTGGGGAGTTCTTGTACTGGTTGTGGCCCTTGCCGGTCTGACCGGCAGTATGGCTCAGGCCACGCACGCTGCGGGGCTGCCCGATACGGTGGTGATAACGATGCAGTACGGCGCCGCGCTGCACCAGTCGCCGTCGAGCGACTCCTCGATCGCCCTGATCGCCTCCTGCGGTGAGTACCTCACGGTCGTAGACGCACGACAGGGGTGGTTCCAGGTGTATACCCGTGGCCTCTACTTCTGGGTGGGAGGCGCCCGTGTGGCCGATGCATCGGTGGTGGCGTCGCCCGATTGCAGCAACGCTATCACTTACCAGGTGGACGATCTGGTGAGCACCTATGTGCCGAGCGGCTGCCTCAGCCAGCGCTCTTCTCCATCTCGTAGCGCATCGTTCAGCCACTGCGTCGAGAACGGCACGGTCTACCAGCTCAAGAGCGGCCCGATCGCAGTCAGCGGCGAGGACTGGTTCCAGGTCTGGAGTGCCGATAACGGCTACGGCTGGATGCTGGCGCAGTATCTGATCGGCCTGCCCCACACCTGATAGCCCGGACGCAGGCGGTCGCCTGCACATCGAAAACGAAGGAGAGGCCGGAACGGGATGAGTGCTCCCCGTTCCGGCCGCTCTTGCGCTGCCCACTCCTATACCTGGATTAGCTCGATGCGCACATCGTCGGGTGCCTTGATGAAGGCGATGCGCAGGCCGTTGCCAGCGTCCCTCGGCCCATCCAGCAACTCGCCGCCGAGCCCTTTGAGGCGGGCGATGTCTGCATCGAGATTCTGGCTGTCGAGGCCGAAGTGCTCGATGCCGTGATGCGGCTGCGCGTCTCCCGTGCCGAGCTTCTGGCCCGTCAGTGCCCCCGAGATGACGAACACCATGCCGCCGTCCTCGCTGGTGCAGCGGATGAAGCGGTCCCCAAACGGCTCCGGGCGGGTGGTGTCGGACACGATCTTGAAGTTGAAGGCGCGGACATACCAGTTTGCCGTCTGTTCCGGATTGGGAGCCTTCAGGTGGATGTGATTGACTCGAAACGGCATGGTTTGTGCCTCCATTTCTGTTTGTTGGGATTGCTCAGGTAACCAGGGTTGTTCGGACTTTTCCGGGCTTGTCCGCACTTTTAACGATGCGGCTACTTTTTATCGGCGTGCACGGTGACAATCATCACCTCATCGCCAATGCTGCGGATGTTGGCCGCCGCGATCGTGGTCGTGTTGCCGCCGATGCCGAGCACTCCGCCTTCGTGGGTACTCACCTCGATGATCTTGCCGTCTTTGGCGTTGACCTCGATCTCCTTCACCTTGCCGACGAAGTTGCCGTGCTCATCCACGACCTTAAGCTTCGTCAACTGCTCGATACCCGGCAGCGCAGCCAGGTCGCTGACGGCCGACGTCGTCCGCATGACGCTATCGTTTGGCACGGTGATCGCATCTTTGCCGATACTGCGGATCTCGCTGAGCGGCAGCACCATCTCCTGCCCTTCCGCTTTGATCCGGAAGGCGGAAACCGCCAGCTGGCCGGTGTTGAAGAGAAGATCTTCCACATAGCCAAGCTTGGCGCCGCTATCGATGCTGACGACCGCAAGTCTTTTGAACTCGTCTGCTTTCATCCCGTATCCTCGCAATCCCGGCATTCTTTACATTATGGTCTGCGCCGAAGTGTACCACTGCCGCGGGCCGTTCAGTGTCGGCGCCGGTTCGGCATCTTCTGGCCGGCAGATCACCGCCTCTTCACCATGCTCAAGGGGCACGATGATGGGTTCACCTGGCTCAACCTCGTTTTTCTGCTCTCGATCTCCTTTCTGCCGTTTTTGGCTGGCATGATAGGCGAGTACAGCTACTCATTGGACTGAAGGACAGAAAACGAGGAAAGAAATCGATGCCTGCCTTTATCTGCCGCACCTGCGGGGTGCAGGCGCCTGCCGCTGACACAGAGCCCGCTAACTGCCCGATCTGCGAGGACGAGCGGCAATACGTTGGCTGGGGCGGCCAGCGCTGGACCACGCTGGACGAGATGGCGACCGAGTCGCGTCGCAACGAGCTGCGGCAGGAGGAGCCGGACCTCGTCAGCATCGGCACGCGGCCCTCGTTTGCGATCGGCCAGCGGGCGCTGCTGGTGCGCACCCCTGCCGGCAACGTGCTCTGGGACTGCATCAGCTTTCTCGACGCCGAAACGGTGGCCGAGGTGCGGCGGCTCGGCGGTGTACAGGCGATCGCGCTGTCGCATCCCCACTTCTACGGCAACATGGTCGACTGGAGCGACGCGTTCTCCTGTCCGGTCTATGTCCACGAGGCCGACGGCGGCTGGGTGCAGCGCAGTTCAACCGCTTTGACATTATGGCAGGGCACCAGCCGCGAGATCCTTCCCGGCGTGACCCTGCTCAACCCGGGAGGGCACTTCGAGGGCGCGGCGGTGCTGCACTGGCAGGCAGGCGCCGAAGGACGCGGTGCCCTCTTAAGCGGTGACACCGTGACGGTGGTGCAGGACCGACGCTACGTCAGCTTCATGTATAGCTATCCCAACCTGATTCCCCTCTCGCCCGCCGCGATCGTACGGATCGTGGACACCCTGCGCCCTTACGACTACCAGCGCATTTACGGCGCCTGGGATGGACGCGTGGTCGCGCTCGACGGCGCCCGCAGCGTGGAACGTTCCGCCGAGCGGTATTTGCGGGCGTTGCGCGGCGACTAATGGACATACCCTTGCCGCGCCAGTCCGGTCCGTGCATCATCAGGTTAACGACAGCTATTGCAGCGCGCAGCGTTCGCGCTCGCATCAACGCAGGCACTCTCAGACTGCCGCACACCACGCTGCAACATGGAAAGGCCAGGACAATGACCGCACCAAACGACTTCAATGAAAAGGTCATCACGGAGTTTCGCGCCAACGGGGGCAAAGTCGGCGGCTGGTTCGAGGGTGCGCCAATGATGCTGCTGACGACCACCGGCGCCAAAAGCGGCAAGCAGTACACGACGCCGCTGGTGTACATGTCCGACGGTGACCGCATGATCATATTCGCCTCGAAAGCCGGCGATCCGAAGAACCCGGCCTGGTATCACAATCTGCTGGCGCATCACGACGCGACCGTCGAGGTCGGCACGGAGAAGATCGGCGTCCACGCCGAGATCACCGCCGGCGCCGAGCGCGACCGGCTGTACGATGCCCAGTCGAAGGTCAACCCCCGTTTCGCGGAGTACCAGGCCAAGACCACCCGCCTGATTCCGGTGGTGGCCCTCACGCGCCGCGGGGGATAGCTCGCACTCCGGGAGCATTCGATGCCGCGCCAGTATCAGCCCGACGAATCGCTGCGAGCGATGCTCGACCAGGTGCTGCTGCTGGTGCAGCAGGCAAACCTGAGCCCGCTGCAGCTGCTCGACCTCGCGCATGAGCTGGAGAAGGTCGGGCTGCTGCGGCTGGCGGACGATCGGCTGGAGGAGCAGCTGATCCGGCGTGAGGCGCTGCCAAAGCGCGGCGGCCACAAAGCGCAGGGACGTTAGCGCCGTGACTTCCGGGCCGATTGACCCGCGCGCCCGGCCGTTCGCGCAACGCATTCTCGCCGCCTACCCCGGCCCGGCGATCGAAGGCGCCGTCCTGAACGGTGGTCAGAACACCGACGCTCTCATCATTGCCAGCAGCCCGGCGGGCATGGAGCCGGTTTCGACCGAGCAGAGTACGCTGGAGCGGACATGATCGGCCGGGAGGATGGCATGGCTGCTCAGCGGTTGCCGCTGGCCGAGGTGCGCGTGGTCGCGCTTGAGCAGGCGGTGGCCGTGCCGCTGGCGACGCGGCACATGGCGGATCTTGGCGCCGATGTGATCAAGATCGAACGGCCAGAGGGCGACTTCGCCCGCAGC
>JBBRGK010000254.1:0-5277 GCA_038240805.1 Dehalococcoidia bacterium
TGAAGGAGCAGCCGATCGAGCGGGCGATCGACTTGGCCAGCATCGTCTTGCCAAGGCCCGGCACGTCCTCGAGCAGGATATGTCCCTCGCTGAGCATCGCCACCAGCACCAGCTCGACGACGGCGTCTTTACCGACGATCACGCGGCCGATGTTCTCGCGGATCGACCGCGCCAGCTGCGCCACGCCGTCAACCGCAGCTGCGGGCGCACTGCCTCTCATGGCGATGGCTGCCGGACGCGCAACGCTGCTCTCAGAGCCAGCCTGATTCAATCCTCACCACCCCACCGCGGCTGATACCCGTACGCTAGCCACGCACTTCACGCGAATGGCAGGCTACAGTACGAGTGGATGGTACAGGGTTTACCCGGCTCCGGCCACGCGCCGGTTTCTTGACGCCCTTTGTTGACGCTCTAATCAACGCACTCCTATGCTCGGCAGAGGACGCTGACCAGGGAGCATGGGCATGAGAGCTGAAGTCATCTCGATCGGCACCGAGATCCTGCTGGGCGAGATTCTCGACACCAACGCTCAGTACATCGCTTCGCGGCTGCCGGGCATCGGGATCGATCTGTATTGGATGTCCAAAGTCGGTGACAACCGCGGACGTCTTGTGCAGCTGCTAAAACAGGCGTGGGACCGCTCAGAGCTGATCATTTGCACCGGTGGACTCGGTCCCACTGAGGACGACGTCACCCGCGAAGGGATCTGCGAGACGATCGGTGAAGAGCCACATGTCGATGCGGAGGAGGAAGAACGGCTCCGCTGTTTTTTCACCAGTCGCTCGGCTCCCATGCCCGAACGGAATCTCAAGCAGGCGTGGCTGACCCCGTCAACGCGCGCGATCGCCAATCCCCGCGGCACTGCGCCGGGCTGGTGGGTAGAAAAAGACGGGCGGATTCTGCTGGCGATGCCGGGGCCACCTGCAGAGATGACCCGCATGTGGGAGAAGGAGGTTGAGCCGCAACTGCGCGGCCGATCCAGCCAGTCGGTGATCGTCTCGCGCACGATCAAGACGGTAGGGATCGGCGAAGGCAGCGTCGATGAAATGATCAGCCCTCTGCTTCAGAACCCGAATCCCAGCATCGGCGTCTACTCTCGCGCCGACGGCATTCACGTTCGGG
Organism: Dehalococcoidia bacterium; assembly: GCA_038240805.1. GTDB lineage: Bacteria > Chloroflexota > Dehalococcoidia > CAUJGQ01 > CAUJGQ01 > JBBRGK01. The sequence continues at coordinate 1,123 of JBBRGK010000254.1, forward strand.
TGACGGCGAAAGCGCCGAACTCGCGGCAGGCGGAGATACTGATCGACCCGGTCGAAGCAGAGTTGCGGACGATCCTTGGTCCGGCGATCTGGGGTGTCGATGATGAGACGCTAGACGGCTCAGTCGGCCGGTTGCTGGAAGCGCGCGGCCTCAGCATGTCGGCTATGGAATCGTGCACGGGTGGCCTGCTCGCTTCAACCATGACTGATACGCCTGGTGCATCGAAGTATTTCAAAGGCGGACTCGTCACTTACATGATCGAAGCAAAGATACAGTTCGGGGTACCGCAGGCGATCGTGGACGAGTTCGGCGTGATCAGCCCTGAGTGTGCCAGGGCGATGGCCGCTGCCGTGCGGGAGACGATGGGCACCGATATCGGCGTAGGGATCACCGGCGTTGCCGGTCCCGACATGCAGGAAGAGAAGCCCGTCGGCACCGTTCACATCGCCGTGGACGACGGCCATGGCGAGCCGGTTGCAAGCAGTTACACCTTTGCCCAGAGCAGGGACGCCATCAAGCGCCGCGCTGTCACAACGGCGCTGCTGCTCGTCCGGCGGAGGCTGCTGGCCTCCCAATGACCCGGCCCGCGCCCCTCTCAACGCTCCGACTTGGCGCCAGCAACGTCTACTTGCTTTCAACGGGCAGCGAGTATGTGGCCATCGATGCCGGTCCGGACTACGAAGGCGCCTGGGAAGAAGCAACGGCGCAGATGCAGGCCAGCGGCATTTCGCCGGCAGACGTGCGAGCCGTGCTTGTGACTCACGGCCACCCGGACCATTGCGCTCTCGCAGCAAGCTGGCAGCAAAAAGTCGGCGCTGAAGTGTGGGTCGCAGCGGGAGACCGGTCAAAGCTTCGGAGCGGCGGCCGCGATCCGGAACCTGTGCGCGGCCTGGCGCTCGATTTTCTGGAAGCTAACGGTGTGCCAGTAGAGCTAATCGCGGCAGCGCGGGGCCGGCCGTCAGGCCGAGGAGGTACGGAAAACCGCAGGGACGTGGCTGCCCGTTTGCAAAACCTGCGCTCGATCGCACCCGAACACGGCGAGTGGCCGGGGCCGCTGCGTGCCACTCCGGCGGAACCAGATCGGTTGATCGACACGGACCGGACCATCTCACTGGGTACCCTGCGGTTGCAGCCGCTGCTGTGCCCCGGCCACACACCTGCGAGCACCGTATTCCTTGACGACTCGACGGGCGATCTCTACACCGGTGATCACGTCCTGGAGCGGATCGCGCCGACGCCCGGCATTCACTTCGATGAGAACGGCCAAAGAATCCGCAGTCTGCCGCAGTACCTGCACTCACTCGCCGGTATCCGCTCACTGGCGCCGCGACGGGTGCTGCCCGGACATGGCGAGCCGTTCACTGACCTCGGCGGCGCCGTAGACCACATCACCGGCATCTTTGACCAACGCGCCCGGCGACTGCTGCGCCGGCTCAGCGGACGCCCGGCCAGCGCATGGGAGCTTGGCCTGCTGCTGTACCCGCATCTGCGCCCCGGTGCAGCCTGGATTGTGATGGCCGAGATCATCGGCCTGCTCGACCTGCTCGAAGAGCGCGGCGAGGCTCGACCTGTTGATGGGGAGATTCACCGCTTCATCGCGACGGGCGTTTGAGCCGGTGCAGCTTTTTACTGGCTCTTTCAAAACCTCGGCCAGGCGACGGAGTTGCACCTGCATGGGGCGAAGTGCCTGTCGGTGTCACCGATGCTCGGAGTCGGTCTGCTACAGATCCCGCAGTCGCGGTATGACCTGGCGGGCGAAGCGTTCGATAGGGGCCTTCATCGCCTCCGGGCTCATGCCCGGCGGCACGCCGAAGCTCAGCAGCTCAGTGAACGGTAGCCGCTCGTGGTACTCGCGGATCATCCGCTCCACCTGCTCGGCCGTGCCGATCATCCAGGTCTGGCGGGCGCGGCGCATCAGCTCAGCCTGCGCCTCCGTCGTTTCGCGCAGTCCGGCCGCACCCCAGGTGTCATACGCCTCCGTCTGGTAGCCGACGTGCGCCCCAATCTCCGCCCAGGTCTTCTCCGCGTCGTCGGTCACGTAGTACGAGCGCCGCGTCACGCAGTGGTATTGCGAGAGATCTTCGCCCGACTCGCGCAGTTCGGTGGCCCAGGCGTCGTACACCTCGCGGCTACCCCGAATCGTCAGGTGCAGCCGCTCGCGCCCCGCACGCTCGGCCGCGACGACGCTCGACGCGGCGCACCAGATCGGTACGCCGCCCTGCTGCAGGCCCGCGGGCGTGACCGCGATCGGTCGCTCGATCTGGTGGTACTTGCCATCAAACGTAAACGTCTCGCTGGTCAGCCCCTTCCGCAGGATGGCGAGGTTTTCCTCGAAGCGCGACGGCCGCTGTCGGCGTGGCCAGCCGAATGCTTCGAACTCCTCCGCCCGATAGCCCAGCCCAATACCGAGGTCCAGCCGGCCGCCTGAGAGGATGTCGACCGTATTCGCGTCTTCGGCCACACGCAGCGGATCGTGGAACGGCAGCAGCAGCACCGAGGTGCCGATGCGCACACGGCTGGTGCGGGCCGCGAGATGCGCTGCCACCGGCAGCAGCGACGGGCAGTAGCCGTCGTCGACAAAGTGATGCTCGGAGATCCTGATCGAGTCGAAGCCGAGCTGCTCGGCGAACTCCATCTGCTCCAACGTCTGGGCGTAGAGCCGCTCATTCGGCACGCGCCAGCGCTCCGGGTTGCGGAAGTCGTACAGTAGGCCGAAGCGCATTGCTACCCCTCGCGTGCGTCATTCTAGTCTCCGGCGTGTTTCATGGGCTTGGGCTCCAGGTGCCCTTCCAACGAGCGGAGCCGGGATCATCGGTGACAACGGCGGCGGTTTCGACGCGGACATCGAAGAGGCAGACGCCGGCGTCAACAGCGCGCGAGAAGTAGAAGGTGTAGGAGTCGCCGGGCAGAATCACGTTGCCGTCGAGCTGGTCCGGACCCCAGTTCTCCGCCGAGGCGGGCGAGCCGGTTACTGCCGCTCCCAGGTGACCCCGTTGACGGCGTTGGCATCGGCGGAGATGACGAACGCTTTGCTGCCGCCGGCCACGAGCACACCCGCGAGATGCGCCGTCAGCACGGTCGAGGCGTAGGTGACCGTGAACGTGCAGTCCGCGTTTACCGTGTAGGTACCCGCCCCCGGATTTGGGCTGACCGTACCGCCGGCATTCTGCGTCCCTGCCCGGGTGATATTGCCTTCGCCATCGGCCGTAATCAGATTGATTGCGAAGCGCGGCACCGGTGCGGCCAGCGGCGTGCCATCTGACCCAACCAAGAGGTACCCCGACACCAGCGCCCCGTAGGTGCCGCTGAGCGTGGCATTGCTGCACGCGGACTGCGCCCGCACGTGGTCGCTGGACCTGCCGTGCAGGGCGGTCAAGCCCAGGGAACCGAAGACTGCCCCAACCAGGCAGGCTCCCGTGAGCACCAGACGCGACCGTCTTCCCATCATGATGTCAATCTCCTGCGTACTGCAGCTGTCCAGGCACTGCTCCGATCATTGATGCAGTGCTGATCCGCCTGATGGACCACCGAGGAGATCAGTCCATCGCTTCCCGAGCTTACCCGCAAGGAACGTCTGGGGCTGGAATGGGCGTGCCCCGTACCTGCGTGCCCGCGGTGATGGCATTGTTGGCCACGGTCTGCGGCTCCGAGGCATCGATGTACGAGACAGCAAAGCTGACCTTGTCCTGCGGCATCTGGAAGAATGTCACCGCGATGAGGCGTGCGATGCCATTGGCTCGAAGAGCATCGTTCCGCACCTCCTTGCGTCCGGCCACGACACTGCCGGTCACATCGAAACCGGTCGGGGTCTCACAGTAGTGTGCATCGACCATCTGCTGGAACCGGGGCCGGATCGCGTCCTTGCCCACACACGGACTGGGCATTGCGCAAAGGCCCGACGGCGAAATGAAAACGGCGTTGTCGGTATACCCGCTCAGCATTCCTTCCACATCACCCTGTGCGAGAGCGTCGTAGTAGCCCTGCAGGACGCCCACACGGTTGGTCGTCTGCGCGGTTGCGGGTCTCGTATGCAGTACGCTCAGCGCTGTCAGGATGCAAAGCGCGAGCAGGGCAAGGGCCGGGCGGATACGCTGGTGGGCCATGAAGGACATTACGGTACCTCCTTCTCTATTGAAACTACGGTTGTGGCTCGCG
>JBBRGK010000255.1:0-5268 GCA_038240805.1 Dehalococcoidia bacterium
GGCGGCGGTATAGGTCGCATTACTCGGGCTGCTCTCAGTAGCGCAGCGGCTAAAGAGGGGCCGGCCATCGGGCGTGAAACCCTCGTTGAATAAGCACATGTCGTTAGCGGAAGCGATCTGTCGCGGCCGGCCACCGGTGGATGGCGTCACCCAGATCGACGCCCGCGCCAGGCTTTCGACCAAACGATATGAGATCGAGGCGCCGTCTCGGGACCAGCGAGGCGAATCCGCCTGCGTGCCTGGCTCGGTGCATGTCTCGTCGCCGCAGCCGGATGCGGCCACTGCCTGAGAAGTGAGCGCTCGGGCGCTGGTGCCGTCGCCATTCATCACCCAGACATTGCCGTCGGGTCCTTCAAATGCGATATGCGTACCATCGGCTGACCAACGCGGGAAAGTTCCAGTGCCGCTCATCGGTGCTTTCCATACTCGTACGGCGGCACTGCCGTCCATCTTCTGAACGTAGATTCCATCGGAAGCGGTGAACACCAGTTTGCCTGAAGGTCCCGAGGCCGCGTGAGCATTCCCCCGTCCGGCTATCGCGGTCATCGAGACGGCGACGAGCATGAGCACGCCCAGCGCCATCCAAATTCTGCTTCGACCGAGCCTGCCCACCGCGTTCACTCTTACAGCCGCCCTCACTGTTTGACCTTCGCCGCTATTGTCATCAATCGGTCTTGCGAGGCTCTACATAAGAGGTAACTCATGAAGTGTTAAATTCTTCACAGCGCTGCCTCCCCTATCATCCCGCTACGATGCAAATGACACGTCATCCTGAAGAAGCAGGTTTCCCTAAAAAGCGCGTAATTCGACTCTGGCCCGTCTACTCCGTGTGGTTATGGTAGAGTCGGGGTCGGGCGCTGACGCCAGCCGGACGTTTGTTACGGTAAGCAGGCGTCTGAGGGCTCAAGCCCGGCCGTCCAAAAGAAGGTGTTTGTTCGTGAGCATGGATACGATTGCGTTCGTGCGAAACCAGATGACCGGCCTGCACCGGCTTTATGACCGCGTCACTGAAGATCTCACAGACGACCAGTTGCACTATTCCGCCGCCCCCGGCGTGCAGCCGATCTCGTTCTGTCTCTGGCACTACGTGCGCACGGAAGACAACATCGTGCGCTTCGTCATCCAACGGCGCTCGACAGTCTGGATCGAGGGCGGCTGGGACCAGCGGCTGGGGCTCGACCCCCGCTCGCAGGGAACCGGCATGTCGGACGACGATGCCGAGCATTTCCGCATCTCCTCGCTTCCAGAGTTTCGGCAGTACATGACCGGCGTCTGGAAATCGACGGACGAGTACCTTACCGGGCTCAACGCGGCGGAGCTGGACAAACCGGTGACGATCAAGCCGGTTGGTGAGATGTCGCTGTTGCAGGCTCTCGGCGGCATGTGCCTGACCCACGGTTACCGGCACCTCGGCGAAATCGAGTATGCCCGCGGTTTGGTCGGTCTGAAAGGCGCGACAATCTAGCACAGGTGCCCCGGAACAAGAGATCGTGCGGGCAGCCGCCAGAGGCCTACAGATGGGACCACTGCTTGTCGTCGCCGGAAGCATTCGTGAGGATCGGCGCTCGTTCCGGGTCGCCGAATATGCCCACGATCGGTTGGACGAGTTGACAACGGACGTTCAACTGCTCGATCTCCGCGATCGCCCCCTGCCGCTGTACGACGGAGTCACACAGACTGACCACTCGCGCGACCTCGCGGAACAGTGCCTCGGAGCAAGCGGCTTTCTATTCGTTACCCCCGAGTGGCATGCAGGCATTCCCGGCACCCTCAAGAATATGCTCGACTATCTCGGCGGTCCGCACTTTTTTGGCAAACCCGTGGGCATCATCGCCGTCTCATCCGGCGGCGGCGGGGCAACTGCGATCAGCCATCTGCGAGACATCGTCGGCGTACTCGGTGCGCTGCTCGTCGGACCATTTGTGCCGGTGCGCAATATCAAGACGGCGTTCGATGAGGGTTCGGGGCGGCTCGCCGACGAACGGCTGGAGGTTCTTTTCCTCACCGCTCTTCGACAACTGGTAATGGTCCGCGCCTCCGTAGCATCCCGGTCGGACTGACCTCGGCGCCCGCGATGATGCACGGGCATGGCCGGATGGTCTTACCAGCGCGTTAGTAACCCGTCACGCATGCGTTACACACTGGTCCCGTTCAACGGCTGGTCGAGTAATTCCACGATCAAGCTCAGGGCTGCAGACTTGTCGACATCGTCATACTGGCGCCAGCAGGCCGCGCTGAGGATGCACGCCGGGCAGCCGTCGCGACATTTGCAGGATCGGACAATCTCGGCGCACGACGCCAGCAAATCCTCAAAAATCTCGTAAGCCCGGGTGGCGATGCCCGCCCCGCCCTCGCAGTCGTCGAGCAGAAACAGCGTCGGTCCGCTCATCGTTTCGTGTTCGATCTCGTAGGTCGCAATGACATCACGCGCATCACAGAGCGAGCGCAGTGAAACAGCAGACGGCAACAGGTGCTCGAGTGCGTGCAGGCCCGCACCGAAACGGCGCGGATCCGATCCCTCCAGCCGTTTGCGCACCGGGTCGGGAACCACAAGCCAGCAGCCAAAAGTTGCCATCTCGTAGGAGAGCGCCTGTTGCAGAACTTCCGTCCGCACCGGATGCTTTCCGCGCAGGCGGACCTCACGATATCCCGTGGTGGTCTGGCGCAGTATCACCGCACCCGAACCGATCACAACGTCTGCACAACATGACCGCAGCGCGCGGCGGCGGTCCACGCGCTCCACATGGACGATGCCCTGGACGAGCGGCTCGGTGACCAGTAGCCCCGGCTCGCGGTTCGTCTCTACTCTGCCCGACTTTACATCGAGGCTACGGACGCGGTACCGCTCGCCTTCGTGGAGATAGATCGCTCCTGGATGCGCCTCACGGAGCGCGTGTGCCAGGTCGATCGTGCCAAGGTCTCCAGCCGGACCGCCAATTTGCAACAACCGGGCCGTACTGCCGCGGAGGCCGACCACGCGATGTGCACCTTCATCGCTACTGCTCCAGCCCTTCACCGTGCGCCGCAGCCGGCCATCCGCAGCGGCCAGGCGAAGCGCCTCGATCGAGACCGGCGACAGGAACGCAGCTTCCGCATCGGTGAGCACTGCTTCTGCCGCTGCGCAGACGAGATGCGATGCGGCAATCCGAGGGTTTTCTAGATCCACGATCGCGTCTTCAAACCGCCCGCTGAGTAGATCCTCCGGGTTGGCAGCGTAATAGGCGTCAACGACCCGTTCGTATGGCACCAGTGCTACTGCCGAGCCACGAGTACCGCGTCCGGCGCGCCCTGCCTGCTGCCAGAGGGAGGTGCGCGAACCAGGGAAGCCCGCGATTATCGCTACGTCCAGCCCGCCGATGTCGATCCCGACTTCGAGGGCGTTCGTCGAGACAACACCCAGCAGGTCTCCTCGCTTCAGTCTCTCCTCGACCTCTCGCCGTTGCTCCGGCGAATAGCCGCTACGGTATGGCGCGATTCTTTCGGCAAGTGCCGGGCCGAGACGCGCCCGGGCCTGGATCAGCATCGTCTCGGCGCCACGTCGGGTGAGAGCGAACAGGATGCTGCCCAGCCCTTCACTCACCATTCGGCAAAAGAGGTTGACTGCCTCGGCCTGCGGATCGGTGCGTTCGCCGTCCTTCGCACCACGCACAAGGGGAGGCCGCCAGACGATGAAGGACCGCTCACCTCTCGCTGCACCGCTCCCCTCCACTACGACGAATGGCCTGCCAGTGATTCGTGCTGCCATTTCGCCTGGATTGCCGATCGTGGCAGAACAGGCAATGAGCCGGGGTGCTGCGCCATACATTGCGGCAACTCGCAACAGCCGCCTGATCACCATCGCCATGTGGGCGCCAAACAGGCCGCGGTACATGTGCAACTCATCGAGAACGATGAAGCGGAGCCCGCGAAAATAGCGATGCCAGTAGCGATGCTGGCCGAGCAGACTCATGTGCAGCATCTCTGGATTGGTCAGCAGGATCTGCGGCGGCTGCGATCGATAGGCGCGACGGTCCTCCGTGTTCGTTGCTCCGGTCAGAACCGCAGCAGCAGGAGCAGCGGGAATCGACCCGAGCAGTGAGCGCAGACCGCGCTCCTGATCGTTGACCAGGGCATTCGTTGGGTAGAGATACAACGCGCGTTCAGTAGGATGAGCCATCAACCGTTCGATGACAGGAATGGTGAAGCCCAGCGTCTTACCGCTCGCCGTCGGCGTCACAATCGCGGCGTTTCGTCCGCTGCGAATCACATCGATCGCTTCCGCCTGGTGGGCGTACAACTGCTCAATCCCGGAGTTCGCCAGAGCACGCCGCATCGCCTCGGACAGCGGCTCAGCCGGAGCGGCGTAGCGAGCAGCCCTCGCGGGCTCGCGCGCCGACCATGCGAGTTGGCCGGCGGAGGTTCGCCGCAGTGACTCCAGTACCTGGTCCAACGCGGTGGCGGTGGATTTTCGACCGAACACTTGCTCTCCGAGGGCGAAAGATTACATCGTTCGGCCGTTTTGTGTGGCCGCAGCGTGAGTATCACCGGCAGTCAGGGCCAGGGGAACATGATGGCGGGAGTCAAGCAGCAACACGGTTCTCTCGATGATATAGGCGGCCATCGCCACGATCGAAGTGGCGCAAAGCCCGGCGGCAGTAAGAATCAGCCCGACCGCAACACCGAAAACGGCGCGGTCGGCAGTGGCCCTTAGCAGTCCAGCTTCATCGAAATTGAGTGCCGAGATGATTGCCAACAGAGGGAAGATGGCGCCGAGTCCTGCCGCAAATCCCATCAAACCAAGACCCCAGTGTCGCGCAAGCGGCGAGCAGATGCCGCAGACAACAACGCCGGCGACGAAAGCTCCGTTCGCCAGCCACAGCCACGACCTTGTGCCTGAACCCGCTTCAGCTACCCCAGACTGGAGCGCTCCGAGCGTGCCTCCGGCGAGCAGGACGACGAACGCTGCGGGCAGACCCATGAACACGAAAGCCATCAGCCGCCGACGTTCGAACAGGAGCGGCGCAAGAATGCGTGACGTGCCGCTCATGAAGTCGAGCATAGCCGCTGACCCGGCAAGGAGTGCCACGCCGACAACGGCCAGGATCAGAATCACGGAGGCATGGTTGCCGAGGATAGCGTTGAGCGGCGTCACATCACGGGCCAGTATACCAGCGTCTGCCTTCGTAACTGTTCAGACCCGGCTCCAGTTATGGTCTGAACAGTTACCATCCGGCTTGTAAGTGTCCGATAGCCTCACCAAAGCTGTGAAGCGTCTCCTGACGAGCCAGG
>JBBRGK010000256.1:0-5263 GCA_038240805.1 Dehalococcoidia bacterium
GGTGACGCTATAGCTGAAGGTCGTCGGCTCCGAGCTCGACGTCTCCGCATGCACCTCGGTGCCCCCAGGACTGACCGTGCGAATGATCAGCGACGGCGCGAGCAAGGCCGTGCCAACGGTTGCCGCTGGCGCAGGGCCAACAGCCCCGGCAGCCGGCACACTCACGATGGCAGCACCGAGCGCCATGACAGCCAGCCCCCCAACGATAATCAAGTGGCGAGCGAGCCTCTGCGAGTTAAACATGGTATCGCCTCCATCCCGTAAGCCATTCCAGGGGCCGGCAGCGCCCTGTGCGGGCCGGTGCCGTGTCCTGTTAATAGGAGAGTAGGCTGACGGGGCGAGGGCCTCTATAAGCACAGCAACAAACGGCGCGTGAACGATCGCACACGGCGCTGCGTAATCGAACGGCGCGGGCGAAGCTGGCTCTCCTGTCCCCTCTTGCGCCGTCGCATTCATATCACTGCAGGCAGCGGCACTCAGATCAGGCGTTGGGCTGGGGTGGTCAGAATCTCGGCCATGCGGCGCCTCAAACTCTTGACAGATTTCTGTGATGCGCTACAATTGTGATATCAATCACAAAAGTGGAGTACTCCCTATGGCCGGCCTGACAATTCTTGACGAGACGACCTTTGGCGACATGAACGGACCGCTGATGTTCTGGGGGCCTGCGGCAACGAGCCTGCCCGAAGCGACTTTTTCCCCGGAAGAAGAGGCGCTGCTGCGCCGCCTGCGCAACAAACTGGCCCGGGCCGGCAGCCACGATGCCGCCGATGCCTGCACTGCGCTGCTGCCCGAGCTGATCACCGCCGCGTCGCGCTAACCGCATCGACGCTTCCTGCAAGCGACACGATCGTGCGCCCCGGATTGACACGCCCCTGCGGCGCATCCGGTTCCCTCGGTGCATCCGCCCCTGCGGCGCATCCGATCAAACCAGGAAATCTCACCACCACTCGGCATTCCCGTACCTGCTTCCGCGCCGGTGACAGGCTCAGTCCTTACGCCGCCATCGGCGCTGGCGAAAGCGTCGAAACTGCACCGCGCCAAAGAGGCCAGCGAACGGGATTAGCAGGGCAAGCAGCCCTGCGTGGGTGAGTGGACGCCCAAACATGATCGTTCTCCCCGGGCTGCCGCAACAAGTGCAACCTGCCGTTAGCATACCCGCATAGGCGAACAGGGTCCGCGATCGTACTGGTTCGCTCGATGATGCCGTGCTGCGATCGGCGGTCATACATCCACGCCGAGCGATACCGTGCTGCGATCGGCGGTGAAACGTCGTAGCCGCTCAATGCAATGGCGGTAAGTCGATGCTGCGATCAGGGTCAGCTCGGCCGGCAACCTCGTCGATCCGCTCTGCAAAAAGCCGCGCCTGATGCTGTGGCTGCACGCCCGCCAGCGAGATCTGCCGCTCCACGATGGCAGCCGCTGCACTGCCGGGCGCTGCCGAAAGCAACAGACACTCGCCCTCCGTGGCGGCGCTGAGCCCGTCCACGAGCGGCACGGCGCGACTGATCCGCAGTGGACCGGCCCGGACCTGGTAGTGCAGCGCCTCCGGCAGCAGCTTGACGGGCAGGCCGCCGCCGTAGCTCCCTTCAACGATGCCGGACTCCGAAGGCCAGCCGCTGAGCCAGGCGATCAGGTAGACCACGCCGCTGCGGCCAGTGAGGCCAAAAAACGCCGCCGGTTCTCGCCGCGACTGTTGCCAGCGGGCGACGCCGTCGTGCACAAGGCAGAGAACGAGCAGACCGCCGAGCGCGGCCCAGAAAATGCGTACATCATAAATGAAGGCCACGATGTCGCCGCCCACCTGCGAGGCAGCCAGGTTCGCGATGGCCGCGCCCGCAGTCGCAAGCAACAGATCGGCGAACAACCCGTCAGGGCTCTGCCACTCGCCCGCAAGATACGCGAAACCGCCGCCGAGTCCGAGAATCAACAGCCAGAGCGTGACGCCAGTGCGCCAGCCTGCCGCGCCCTGAATGGCCACGATATGAAGCGTCCAAAGGCCCATAGCCAAAGCATCGGTGTACGAGGGCTTTAAGGCTATAGCTGATCGAACCTCACCCCGTCCCCTCTACCACTATGCCTACCCCAACGCCTACCGGGGGGTACTGGTAACGGGTGGTACTGGTCCACCGGCTGCCGCCGGTAGAGAGGGCGATCGTTGGTTGCCTTACACGAGCGCTGAGGATGGACGGCCAGTGTGGTGGATGAAGTTCGCGGAGGAGTGGGCGGCGGTGAAGTGGCACAGTGCTGCACGCGGACGCGAACCCAGCAGCATTTCGCTCGCCTGATCGCACGCAGCGGCTGCAGCATAGGCGCTCGCCGTCCATCCTCACCGTCCGTATGGAGTAACCCCGGATCGCCCTCTCTATTGCCCGCAGGCAATGGAGAGGGTAAGGGGTGAGGCCCACCTGTGACGTTTCTGTATCGTTCTGCCCCGGCCGCCGCTATACTGGGCCGGTGCCCGATACTGAGCAGTGCGAGGCCAAAGGATGGTCTCGACGCCTGAGAGCGGCGAGCTTGAGCGGTTGCAGCAGGAGCTAGCAGCGCTACGTCGCGAGCGTGACGAGTGCCTGCAGCGCGAGGCGGCGGTCGCGGGCGTGCTGCAAGCGATCAGCCGTTCGGCCTTCGACCTGCAGGTGGTCCTGGACACGCTGATCGAGAACGCCGTTCGACTGCTGCATTGCGAGACGGGCGCCCTCTTGCGCCGCCACAATGATGAGCTGACGGTAGTCGCACAGTACGCAGACGATGAGGCAGAACGCGCCAGGATGGTACTAATGCGGCGCACACTGCGGCTGGATGACCCCGATAGCGCGGCTCTCGCAGCCGCGCAGAAGCGTCCTCGCCGCGAAACCATCTATAGCGATGCTCCGCGCCTCAAAGATACGCCTGAGAACCTGCAGCGCTACTTCGCCCTCGCTGGCACGACCAGCGCGATCTCCGTGCCACTGCTGCAAGACGACGAGGCAATCGGCGTTATCCAGGCCGGCGCGAGAGGAGAGCGACGGTTCACAGACGCGGAGGTGCGCCTGTTGCAAACCTTCGCCAGCCAGGCCGTGATCGCGATCGAGAACGCGCGGCTGTTCAACGAGTTGCAGGTAAGCAACGCCAGCCTCTCCGAGTCGCTCGGGCGGCAGACGGCGATCAGCGAAGTGCTGGAGATCATCAGCCGACAGCAGACCGAGCCGCAGGCGGTGCTCGACGCGATCGTCACCCGCGCAGCACCGCTCACCAGCAGCAATATCGCCGCAGTGCAGCTCTTTGCCGGCGATACCTGGCGGACCGTGACCGTGGTCCACGACGGCAGCATCGAGCCGCGCTTGCGGCTGGCGGGTTCAGCGGCTGGCCGGCCGATGACGCTTGTGCCCGACACGCCAGCCTGGGACGTCAGGCAGCAGAAGCGCCCGGTGAGCGTCTCCGGCGGCGAAGCGGCGATCGAGGCGCAGTACCCCGGGCAAATTCCGGTCCACGCCGCACGCCGCAGGCTTGGCTACCAGCCGCTAGGCTCGGTGATCGCCATGCCGCTCCTCCTCAACGACGTGGTGTTTGGCATCCTTGGGGTCGAGCGTCCGTCACCAGAGCCATACACCGAGGCGCAGGTGGCGCTGCTGGAGGTGTTCGCCCGGCAGGCGGTGGTCGCGATCGAGAACGCCCGGCTGTTTGAGGAGATCCAGCAGAAGACCAGCGAGCTAGAGGTCGTCAATCAGCAGCTTGCCGAGGCGAACAGGCACAAGAGCGCCTTCGTGGCCAATATGTCCCACGAACTGCGTACCCCCTTGAACGCGATCATTGGCTACTCGGAGATGCTGGCTGAGGAAGCTGAAGACCTCGGCGAGCAGTCCTTCGTCTCCGACCTCGGCAAGATCAACTCCTCCGGCAAGCACCTGCTTTCGCTCATTAATAACATCCTCGATTTGAGCAAGATCGAAGCGGGCAGGATGGACCTGTACCTCGAAAAGTTCGCGGTGCAGGATGTGCTGGCCGAAGTGGAGGCCGTGGCACGGCCGCTGGTGGAGCAACACCAGAACGAGTTCGCGCTCGACGTGCAGGGCGATCCGGGCGTCATGCACGCCGACCAGACGAAGCTGCGGCAGTGTCTCCTGAACCTGCTCAGTAACGCCGCCAAGTTCACCGAGGCTGGCACGATCAGGCTGAATGTCCGGCGCACCAATGAGACAGACGGCGACTGGCTGGCATTCGCAGTCTCCGACACGGGCATCGGCATGACCGAGGAGCAGCAGAGCAGGCTCTTCCACGCGTTCAGTCAGGCGGAGGCGAGCACCAGCAGCCGCTACGGCGGCACGGGGCTGGGGCTGGCGCTCTCGCGAGAGTTCTGTCGCCTGATGGGCGGGGAGATCTCTGTCACGAGCGAGCCGGGCATTGGCAGCACGTTTAGCATGCGTCTGCCAGCGCACGTCCCGGTTGAGACGCCACGCTAGTTGGCGCCGGCCCTCATTCCTCTTATCCTTTCTCCTGCATGTATACATGAGGGCGAAAGGACGATCTCTGGGCGCATTGCACGAGCGTGGTTGCAGCGGCAGGTGCTGAAAGATCTGGCACTGGTGAAATGGGGGAGGCACGTCACCATGCGCAGCAAAGCAGTTCGCGGCGTTTCGCCAGCGTTGAGGCTTGTGGCGCTGCGGTTGCGGCGAGAGGAGACCCCGGCCGAATCGGCCATGTGGCAGGCGTTGCGAGATAGCCAGCTGGATGGACCGCGCTTTCGCAGGCAGCACGCGCTGGGGCAGTTTGTGCTCGACTTTTACTGCCCCGCCCTTCGGCTTGTCGTCGAGTTGGACGGCAACATTCACAACACCCCCGAGCAGGCCGAACGTGATCGCGCACGCACCGAGCACCTTGCCGCCGCCGGATATACCGTTGTGCGTTTCCGCAATCACGAAGTACTGCATGATCTGCCCTCGGTGCTCGCCCGCTTACGTTTGCTGGCGGGGCTGAAGCCGCGGTAGCAGCGCTGGCGAACGACGCCCGTCAGCACGTGCCCGTAGACTGCGCCTGCCCGCCTTTGCACTCAGAATCGTGCAATGCTGCCACGGATCGCCCTCTTCGCCCAGAATTGGGAGAAGAGGGACGGGGTGATGAGGGCGACCGCAGACCCCGCTGCCCGCCGTTTGACACGCTTCAAGACGACGCCCATGATCGTCTCACCCATGATCGTCTCCCCAACGTAGCTACTCGCAACTCGGCACCTAAACCGAATTCCCGGTGAAACCTACATAGCCGTTGCAGCGAGTGCTTTGGCTTCGGA
>JBBRGK010000257.1:0-5263 GCA_038240805.1 Dehalococcoidia bacterium
AACTGATCAAGGCGACCGACGGCAACCTGAGCGTGCATGCCCGCAAACTCGAAGAAGGGGGCTACGTCGTCTGCAAAAAGTCGTTCAGCGGCCGTCTGCCACGCACCGACTTTGAGTTGACATCCGCCGGGCGCGCCGCGCTGGAGCGATACCTCGACCATATGGAGGCGCTGATTCGGACAGCGCGTGGCCGCTGACGGTGGATGGCTCTTTTTTTAGGCGCGAGCTTTGCAAAATCAAGCGCTTTGCCAACGATAGTGCAACTCACGATTCAGGATGCAGGAGAACCGATATGACCGCACCCGCAGTGCTCCCGGACATCAGCAGACGCTCGCTGAGCGCCCCGGCTCCCGCCATCGAAGTGCGCAGGCTGACAAAAGAGTTCGGGCGAGTGCCGGCTTTGCAGGGTGTCGATTTCACCGTGCCGCGAGGCGGTGTCTGCGCCGTACTTGGTGGTGCGGGCGCCGGTAAAACCACGTTGTTGCAGATCCTGGCTGGAAGGGTGCGACCGACCTGCGGCGAGGCGCTGGTAAGAGGCACGGACGTGGCAGGCGACATCGCCCGCTCGGCGAGGCGGGTCGGCCTGCTGCAGCAGACGCCACGTTTCTTTGGCTGGATGACAGGCAGGGAGGCGCTGCAATACGCAGGCCGGTTTTTTAGCCTGAGCGCCGCGCGGATCGAACAGCGCGCTACTGACCTGCTCGGACTCGTGGACCTCTCTGCAGCCGGCGAGCAGCGGGTCGATGACTACCAGCGTGGCATGAAACAGCGACTCGGCATCGCTCAGGCACTGGTCGGCGCGCCGGACGTGTTGTTGCTTGACGAACCCGCTGCCGGGCTTGAGCCTTTCGAGCGGGAGCAGGTGCTGCGGACGATACGGCGGCTAGGTAGCGGAGTGACCGTTCTCTTGACGAGCCGTTGCGTAGACGATGCCTCGGACCTTGCGAGCGCTGTGGTGTTCCTCGAGCGCGGACACGCGGTCGCATATTTTACATCCGGTGCATCGGCGGCCAGTTCGATCACACAACGCTGACCGCGGTTTCTCCGCAGGGTGCAACCTCGCCGGCATCCCGAAGCTGGTCCGTCTGTGCCTCTCGCTCTCTGATTCCCGTGGCGGCAGTACAGTTAATGTAGTAGTCGCCTGCGTGCCTGGCACGGAGCAATCACATTTGCGCGGGGGAGGGGATCGGTGGACGACGTCCAGTTCGAGCCCGGTGCCTATCCGGAGGTCTGGCTTGTGAAACATCATTGCCAGCCGTGTGGCGCAGTCGGCTACGCCCAGGGCGACGACCGCTGGCGTGCAGCCTGGCGGGGCGCCCTTGTTGGTGAGAGCTTCGAGAGCCGCGAGCAGGCCGCGCAGGCGCTGATCGAAGCGGCCAAAACACGCAGAATGCAGGCTCCCGAAATCCAAACATAACAGGCTGGAAACACGTTCGACGTTGACAGGCGCCTGTAGGTTTGCTACTATGTTCGTGAAATCACGAACGATGTTGACTGTAAGCGGCAACGGTGGTTGCGCATCTGCACACCGGCGTTAACGATGCAAGGAAGCCTCCCGCAGTCCCCCTTCAACATCAAACTGGATAGCCGTTCTCGTTTCGCGACCCGCCGTTACGTCCGTGACGTCTAATCTGTCGCGGCCTGGATCTTTTTGTGCTTTTCGGTGAGCAACCGCCGACAAAGGAGAGACCTTCATGACCAGCAAGGCCACCCCAACGCCGGCAACGCTCTCGGAGAACACCACTCCTACCATGGCAGCGCTGCCCGGACTCGATCTGGTGCGCGCCTGGCAGGCAGAGATGCAGCGGGCGATGCTCCAGACGATGAAGACGTTTGATGTGCTGACCACGCAGCAGGGTGCCCGCGTGGGCCAGACGCCGAAAGATGTGCTTTGGCAGCGCGGCACTGCGAAGCTGTACCGCTATCGCGCCACAACGCCGACCGTTCACCCTGTGCCATTGCTGATGGTTCACTCGCTGATCAGCAAGCCCTACATCCTCGATCTTATCCCTGGCAACTCATTCGTCGAGTACCTGGTTGGCCAGGGCCACGATGTCTACCTGATCGACTGGGGTACGCCGCGTCCGGAAGACAAGAGCCTGACGCTTGAGAGTTACGTGCTCGATATGGTCCCCGCTGTGATCGAGATCATGCTGGAGACGTCGGACGCAACCGAGTTTTCGCTCTTCGGTTACTGCATGGGCGGGCTGCTGGCACTGCTCTATGCCGCAACGCATCCCGACGCACCGCTGCGGAACCTGGTGACGCTCGCTACCCCGGTCGACTTCACCGAGATGGGCCTGCAGTCGTTCTGGGCACAGGAGCCTTTCCTCGACGTAGACCGGGTGGTGGACACCTTCGGCAATGTGCCCGCAGCGCTGATGCAGCAGTCGTTCCGTATGTTGAAGCCGGCCAGCGAAGTGAGCGCCATCCGCTACGTTACGCTCTGGCAGAACGTGCTCAACGACCGCTACGTCGAGCAGTACCGTGCATTTGACCAGTGGACCGGCGATCACATCCCTTTCGCGGGCGAGTGCTTCCGCCAGACCACACGGGAGCTTGTGCGTGGTAACAAGCTGGCGAAGGGTGAGCTGACCCTGGGCAACCGTTCCGCGAAGCTGGAGGACATCCGCTGCTCGTTCCTCGCGGTGGCGGCTGAGTCCGACCACATCGTGCCGCTGGCGGCAACGCGCATGCAGCCCGACATGGTTGGCAGCACCGACAAGGAGCTGGTGGTCATGCCCGGCGGGCATGTGGGCCTCGCCGCAGGGCGCAAAGCCGTACAGACGCTCTGGCCTCACGTGTCGTCATGGCTCGCGGACCGCTCCCAGACGGTGGCGCGGACAGAGCCCAAGGCGGAACCCCCGATCGAAGCCGACGAGCGAGAACTGGTTCTCGTCTAGTCGCTTCCATACTGGCCTGAAAAGTGGCCCGCCAAAGAATCGCACAGAGCAGGCCGGGTGGAGCAATCCGCCCGGCCTGCTCTGTGCCCGCGCCGATCAACCGTTCTGCCTCGCGCAGCACCTCGCATACCCGGTCGAGGTGCCGCAGTTCGCTGGGAGCGAACCTGATTTAGCAACTTTGATTGGCTAAACAGAGCCCCGCCGTTACCGCCCCGCAAGCACGTCCCTGAGAGCGTTATACGCAGGCTTGGGCTGAAATTCCTGATCAAAAGGAAGCGGCTGCTCCCAGGTG
Organism: Dehalococcoidia bacterium; assembly: GCA_038240805.1. Lineage (GTDB taxonomy): Bacteria > Chloroflexota > Dehalococcoidia > CAUJGQ01 > CAUJGQ01 > JBBRGK01. The sequence continues at coordinate 3,196 of JBBRGK010000257.1, forward strand.
AACCCCAGGATAGTCCGAATCCACGAATACCGGTCCGTAACCCCCCACACGCTAAACACGGGACAGTTTGACGCGGCCAGGCAGACGCGCAGCATGTCGGCGTACGCACGGGCCTGCGCCTCCAGCTGCGCCTGGGTAGCGTTGCGGCCAACCAGCACGTCCATTTCGGTGATGTAGACGAGCAGGCCCAGATCGGCATACCGCTGCATGTTCGCGGCAACATCCGTAATGGGCGGCACGGCGACTCCGTAGAGGCTTGCTTCCGGCAGCCGGACATGCATCTGCAGGCCCACCCCGTCGATGGGCACGCCACGCTGCTGTAGGCCCTTGACGAGGGCGTAGATGGCATCCGACTTGCCGCCCAGCCCTTCCCCGCCAAAGTCGTTATAGATCAGCCGTGCCTGCGGGTCGGCCTCGTGCGCCCAGCGAAACGCCATATCGATGTACTCCGGGCCGATCTTTTGCAGCAAGAACTGGTCGCGCAGCGTGTAATCCCCCGGCTTGTATGAGATCGCCTCGTTCACAGGTTCCCAGGTGGCGACGCGACCGCGATAGCGTTCCACGATCGTGTGAATGTAGTCGCTTAGCGCAGCGATAAGCTCGTCGCGACTGTAGTTCCCTTCGGCGAGCCAACCGGGGAGGGCCGCGTCGTACGCCAACGACGGCGAACGAATCTCCATGTCGTTGGCTTCGGCAAACGCCACAAATGCGTCCGGGTAACAGAAATCCCAGCGGTCGGGTGTTGGGCGAATGCTGTTCCACCAGATCACCGGCGTCACTTCATTAAACTCGTGGGCAAGGGTCTGCCGATACCGGGGGTCCTCCAAAAACGGGAGGAGGTCCGTGAATGAGCCGATCCGGAAGCCGCGCTGCTGGGCGATGGAGCGCAACGAATCAGCCGGCGTGTCGACGCGGGCGAGAACGGGCATCACGTTGACATTTGTGGCTGCCCCGTCCGGGGTTTCGACGCTGAGGCTATGGATAGTGAGTTGGTTGCCGGGCGCGACATTCACCCCGAGAAAAACCTCGCCGCTAGCGAAGAGTCCCGGATCGGGCAGCTGTCCGACTTCCTGACCTGCCGCCAGGAAGATTAGCTGATCTCCGACCTTGCGCACCCCGAGTTGGACCGGCTGGTCGATCTGGCCGGCAGCGAAGGCGTGGCCAACCGGAGTCGGGCTGTCTCCGGTCCAGAGGACGACCTCCACCTTGCCGAACTGTAGGCCGAAGTCCAGCCGCTTGAGTCCGCGCCAGAACTCCGCCTGCGGCTGTGGCAGGGTCCCGACCAGCGAGAGGGAGGCAAGGGTCTCTGTAGCGACTTCGATCGTAGCCGAAACGCCGAAGTCACCCTGCACGTTCAGCCAGGGTCCAAAGCGATTGCGCTGGCTGATAACGCTGACGTAGGTATCCTGGCGCGGATGACGAAGGCGCCGCTCGTGCTGTTTAGCTGGGGCAAGCAGTTCAGCGCGACACTATTGAGCTTGTCGGCGGCGAGGGGCACCCACTGATTGTTGTCGGCGGCTCGCGAGAATGGCTGCTGTTGGCTGAGACTGCGAGCGGGCGCTGGCCCGAGCAGGCCGATGAGCAAGGCAAGCGGCGCCACATAACTGAGCCGTTGAATGGGTTTTGACATACGCTTCACCAAAAAAGGAGCCACGCCCGCGCTACCGCCGGTAATCGACAACGGTGACCGTGCCCGTCATCTTTCAAAAAGTACTTATATTCTGTATAGGCGTCTCATGCAACAGGTCACTCCTCCAGAAGCGCCTGCACATCTCTGGTGAGGACGGCGAGCTTGCTTTCGATCACGTCCCAGACCAACCGGTCATCTACCTGGGCGTAGCCGTGAATCAGGACGTTGCGAAAGGCGATGATTCGGCGATGCCTAAAGCCGCATAGAGCAAGACCTTGCTCCGGGCGACTGACTCACGAAAAGCAGTGATTGCCTGGCGCCTTGACTGCTTGCGTTGCATGGAGCAGGATGATGCAACAATCCGCCCGGCCGTGGCGGCGCGGGCAAGGCCACTCAGTCTTGCAACGCAGAGTTGGCAGATGGTTGCGATAAGCAGCC
>JBBRGK010000258.1:0-5258 GCA_038240805.1 Dehalococcoidia bacterium
CCCGTAGCCGCCCGCTGGTTTGAAGAACAACGATTTTCTGGTTTCCCACAGTTGCTGCGCGTTGTCGGAAATAACGAGAACCGTACGCGGCACGCCTGCCAGATCAGCGAGCATCTGCGGCGATGCTCCCCAGGATCGAAGCGCCGCGTAATCGGACAGTAGCGCCAGATTGCGCTTGTCGGCATATAGCGCATGCACGCGCGGATTGGGGGTAACGACGACAGCGCCGTCGAGATAGGCGGCGCGGAGATCCTGGTGCTCGGAATTTCTCAATGAAAAGTCGACCAATCGATTGTAAACGAGATCGATCGGTTGGCCCCCCGCGAGCAGTTGACCACGCTCGTACCGCAGCTGATTGCCATCCACGATCAAGGCGTCGATGCCATTCTTCTTGAAGAAACGCTGCGCCAGCAGAAACTCCGGATAAAGATACTGTTCCGTCGGCCGGTCATCGACGATTGCGATCCGCCGTGGAGCGTCCTGCCTCTTTTGCAGTTCCCACTCATGCTGGAACATGCGCATGACCGCCGGTTCGAAGTCGTCGGCCTCCGGTCGACCCAAAGCGACCTCCACTTCTGCGCAGCAAGCTCGTTGGGCCTTGGCCAGCAGCGCATTCAGGAAGGCGCCGCCCGCATTGGTATTGACCTCGATTAGCTTGGGGCCGTCTGCCGCAAGGTGGAAGTCGTAACCCATGAATACGCCCACCGGTCCGAAATCATGCCGGGCAATCTCGGGAGCCCAGGACAGCGCAGCATCCCGATAGCCCGGTAATTGTGTCGCGGCCTCGACCGCGTGTACCGTCCGAATCATCTCGCCGACGTGAGCTTCCGACAGGAACACCGGTACGTTCGAGAACAGATGCGTCTTTGGCCCGATAAACGTCCTGCAAAATTCCGGATCGCCGACCTCCCGCTCAAGCGCCTGGCACAAAGCGTCGTGGTCCAGCGTGATGCAGAAGCACTCATGGTTCAAAAACTCGGAGATAGATCGAGTCCCAGACGTGGCAGGCGATGGAGCGTCCATGCGTTTGTCCTTACATTAGGCGTTCCAATGCCAGCGCGATTCCCTGCCCGCCTCCGATGCAGAGCGTGACGACACCCTTTTTGATACCGTCGCGCTGCATCGAGTGCAGGAGACGTGTCGTGAGCAGTGCGCCGCTCGCTCCGATCGGATGACCGTGCGCGATCGCGCCGCCTTCCACGTTGACGACATCCGGCGACAGTCCGAGGTCCTTCGTGACCGCGAGCACGATGGCCGCAAAGGCCTCATTGATCTCAATGCGGCCGACATCGCCGATCTTCCAGCCGGCACGGTCGAGCGCCTGCTTCACTGCGGGTACGGGACCAAGGCCGAACATGCCGGGCTCGACGGCGCCGATACCGTAGGCGGCAAGGCGCGCCATCGGTTGCAGACCCTTCTTCTCCGCCCAGGCCCGGTCGGCCACGATCATGGCCGCGGCTCCGCTATTGAGGCCCGGCGCGTTGCCGGCCGTAATGGTTCCGTCCTTGCGAAAGGCCGGCTTGAGCTTGGAGAGACTGTCCATGGTCGTATCCGGCCTGTTGTGTTCGTCCTTGTCGAATTTCACGGGACCTTTACGCGAGAAAACTTCAACCGCCGCGATTTCCGCGGCGAATTTGCCTGCCGCCTGCGCTGTCGAAAACCGCGTCTGCGAGCGCTCTGCCCAGCGGTCCTGGTCTTCCCGGGTGATCTGATGGGAGGTAGCGAGATCCTCGGTATGCCAGCCGGAGTGCTGACCGGAGAAGGCATCGTTGAGCCCGTCCATCAGCATCGAATCGAAGATCTGCGCATCGCCCATGCGATACCCCCAGCGCCCGGAGTTCATGAGGTAGGGCGCCCGGTCCATGTTCTCCATGCCGCCGGCAACGGCGCTGTCGATAAATCCGAGCATGATTTCCTGCGCAGCGCTGGCGATGGCCTGCGCACCCGAGCCGCAAACCCGATTGACCGACATCGCGGGGACCTCGACGGGGACGCCACCATTGATTGCCGCCTGTCGCGCCGGGTTCATCTTGTTGCCGGCCTGGATCACGTTGCCCATGACGACGGTGCCGACCTCGCCGGGCTGAAGTTTCGCTCGATCCATCGTCGCGCGGATGACCGCAGCACCAAGGTCGGTCGCAGGCATCTCCTTGTAGGTGCCGCCGTAAGTGCCGATCGCGGTGCGCACGGGCGAACAAATGACGACGTCTCTATTGGCCATGATCCAGTTTCCTCATACAGGCTGAAGCAGTGCAGCACGCTCCAATTTCCTTGTTAGGGGCTGTGGCAGCGCCCGCTTTGCGCAAGATCAAGCGGGAACCGGCAACCAACCTCTTCGAAATCTCCGGTCTATCATGCGATCGGACCGGCTTTTGCCGGTGCAGGATAAGCAAGCAATCTCAGCGCATTCAACACGACGACAATTGTCGACCCCTCGTGGATGAGCACGGCGAGGCCGAGGCCGGCCCACCCGAACAGTGTTGCCGGAATCAGCAAGGCGACCGCTCCAAGCGCAATGAAGAGGTTCTGGCGGATGACCGCTCGCGCCGCGCGGCTCAGCCCGACGGCGAATGGAAGTTTACCAAGCTCGTCGCTCATCAACACGACATCTGCCGCCTCCAGCGCCACGTCGGAGCCGGCGCCGCCCATGGCAATGCCTACCGTGGCACGGGCGAGAGCGGGCGCATCATTGGCGCCATCGCCCACCATGGCCGCCTGTCCATACTGCTCAACGAGGCTCGCCACCGCAGCGATCTTGTCCTCGGGAAGAAGACTCGCTCGCACGTCTTCCAACCCGACTGCGTCCGCCACTGCGCGGGCTACACGCTCGTTGTCACCGGTCAGCATGACCGCTTTGGTGACACCCAGCGATTGCAGTTCCGCCAAGACCGCCGCAACGCCGGGCCGCGGGGTATCCATCAGCCCAATGATGCCGGCAAAGCGCCCATCGGCGCGCACCAGCATCGTGGTGCGTCCGGCAGATTCCAGCCGTTCGACTCGTGCGGTCACCTCCGCGCTCGGCGCTTCTCCGCTAAACAGCTTGAGATTTCCAATTTCAATGCGCCCGGCACCCATGGTCGCGCGAATACCCTTGCCGTTCACCGCCTCCACGTCCACCGGTTCTTCCCAGCGAAGCCCACGCTCCCCGGCAGCGGCGACAATGGCCCGCGCCAAAGGATGACCGCTGCGGCTCTCCAGCGCGGCTGCCAATGCAAGAACTTCGTTTTCTGGCGCGTCGAAGGCCACGATGTTCGTGAGACGAGGCTTTCCGTTCGTTATGGTGCCGGTCTTGTCGAAGGCGATTGCGGTCAGACTGCCGAGATTTTCCAGGTGAGCACCGCCCTTGATCAATACGCCTAACTGAGCGGCGCGGGCCACCGCCGACAGAACTGCCGCCGGCGTGCCGATGGCCAGCGCACACGGCGAGGCCGCCACCAGCACCGCCATCGCTCGATAAAACGATTCGGCAAAAGGAAAGCCAAACAGTGGCGGCACGACGATCAGGAGGCCGGCGCCGATCAACACGACCGGCACGAACACGCGCTCGATACGGTCGGCGAGATTCTGAGTCGGTGATTTCTGCGTCTGGGCGTCGGAGACGAGCCGAACCATGCGCGCCAGCGTGCTTTCGGTGGCGAGCTTGGTGACTTCCACGAGCAAGACCCCGTCGCCATTGACCGTACCCGCGAAGACCGTATCGCGAGGCCCCTTGTCCACCGGTACCGACTCGCCGGTTACGGGCGACTGATCCACGGCCGAATTGCCCTGGGCTATCGTGCCGTCGGCCGGCAGGCGCTGGCCGGGCTTGACGATAACCTCATCGCCGCGCAGTAATTCCTCGACCGGGATTTCGACCTCCGCGCCGTCGCGGCGTACCAGGGCGGTCTTTGGGGCCAGTTCGGCCAGCGCTTCGATTGCCCGGCGCGCACGGTCCATCGCCGAATGCTCCAGAGCGTGCCCGAGACTAAACAGGAAGAGAAGCAGCGCGCCCTCGGCCCAATCACCCAGGGCCGCGGCCCCCAACGCCGCGACCAGCATGAGGGTGTCGATATCGAAGCGCTTCGCCCACAGGCTTTGCGCCGCATCGCGCAGGGTGAAAAAGCCGCCAAATGCATAGGCGGCGAGATAGAGTCCAAGCGATACTTCATAAGGCGCGCCCTGCAGGCCTCCGAACCAACCGCCCAGCAGCAGCCCGCCCGCAACAAAGCTGAAAACGAGTTCCTGATGCTCCGCCCACCATCCGGCATGAGCTTCCAGCTTGAAGACCCCGTAGCCCAGCGCTTCAATACGGCGCACCACCGCGCGGTGCGACGACTTCTCGCTGTCGTACTCCAGACGCAGGCGCTCGGCGGCGTAGCTCACCTTGGCCTCAAGGACGCCATCTAGGCGACCGAGTGCGTGTTCGATGACGGTGGCGCAGGTCGGGCAGTCCATCCCTTCGATGCGCAAGCTTTCATGCACATAACGCTTGTCTATCGACGCTCCGGCTGCGGCTACCAACTGGCGGACTTCAACCAGGCCGATGCACTCAGAATCGTAATGCAAGCACAGCCGCGCCTTACCGTCTTCGCGGACGACGTGAACCTGATCGATTTTTTCGCTCTTAAGCAGAGAGATCAGCCGCCCGACGCAGGCATCCCGCTCGTCAGGGACGTGCGGCAACACCAGCGTCAGATCGAGTGTCAATTTGTCGGTGGCCATCGCGATCAAAATGCCGTTACGAAGGAGCAAGCTGAACTCGGCCGCGAAATGCCGACAGCGCTGCCCTGGAGATGGAGCCCTTGAGAGGCTGGCTCAACTTCGTAGCAAAGCGATTGGGACTAACTATTGCGGTGGATCAATGCTGCGTCACCGCGGTCATATAGCTAAGACAACCGGTCTCGCTGCGCACCCAGAGCTATTGCCATGCTTACGCGCCGGAAGAATATCGACACACATTGTCACAAAATAGCGCTCCGCTGAAAAACCTCTGTGACATGTCTGTCCTAGCTGTTGGCTAGTTCAACGATGCCTAAACGGACATAGATCAGCAAGAATTTCCTCCATAAATCGACGAAGTTCATCGCCCGAGCCGGCATCAATTTCGGCGGTATCGACGGCATTCCTGAAATCAAGCGCAATATCGAGCCGGAACAGGTCCGGCATCACTGGAGATAAGCAATGCAAGAACCTCAAACGCAACCCGAAACCAAAGGCAAATGTTGCGGCAAGAACGGTGGCAATCGCACCCAGCGTCGTGGCAAGTGCGGTTCCTCGCA
>JBBRGK010000259.1:0-5257 GCA_038240805.1 Dehalococcoidia bacterium
TCGCCGTCCATGTCCACCCAGACGATCGTGTTGCGCGGCGTGCCGTCCTTGCCGGTCGTCGCAATCGAGACGAAGTTCTTGCCTTCGAAGATCTTGCGCTGGTCCGCACTCAATGCTGCCATCATGGCCTCCATTTCCCTCTGCTTCCCGCTACTACCCATGTAGGTTCACCCCCCACATTCGTGGGGACGGCTTCCCTATGCGCCGTCGCCAGGTGATTGGCAGGCGCAGCAGCCGGGCACGTTCGTCATTCTAATGCTTCATAAGCGGTGGCGCAGCCCACCGCAAGCAGTAGCGCGCGGCATTTGTCTCGGCCGGCGTCGGCCGTGGTTGCCGCAGAACTGGTGTTACCGGCACGGCCTGTCGCGGTCGAGCTGCGGTTCCGCGATATACTCCACAGCGGACCCCATCTCCGGGGCGACAGGCCGGGGATTCTGCCAACGGGTGCACGCGGAGGTTTTTCGTGTCGATCGAACGTGTCGGCGTCATTGGCGCGGGCCTGATGGGTGGCGGCATCGCCCAGGTGTGCGCGGTTCATGGCCTGCGGGTGGGTATCGTCGATACCGTACCGGGTGCGGCCGAACGAGCGGTGCAGACGATCCGGCGGCGCCTCGCCCGCGAGGTGCAGCGCGGCCGCATGACCGCCGATACGGCCAGCCGTGCCGAAGAGCGGATCGACACCTACGCTGTCGAGACGGATGTCGCGACGTTCGACCTGGTGATCGAGGCGATCGTCGAAGACCTAGGCAAAAAGCGCACTCTGTTCAAGCGGCTGGGCGAGGCGGCCGGGCCGGAAACGATTCTCGCCAGCAACACCTCCTCGCTGCCACTGAGCGAGCTTGCGGCGGCCAGCGGCCGGCCGGAGCGGGTGATCGGGCTGCACTTCTTCAACCCGCCCTACGCGCTGCGGCTGGTGGAGGTCGTGCCGAGCGAGAGCACCAGCCAGGAGACGCTCAACGCCGCGCTCGCTTTCTGCGACTACATCGGCCGCGTGACGGTGCGGGTGAAAGACGCGCCTGGCTTCATCGTCAACCGGCTGCTGGTGCCCTACATCTTCGACGCGATCCACCTGGTAGAGAGCGGTATTGGCTCGCCACTGGATGTGGACCAGGCCTGCACATCGGGCCTTGGCCACTCGATGGGGCCGCTCGCCACCGCCGACCTGATCGGCCTCGACACGCTGCTCTTCATCTCCGAGGCGATGTTCGAGGAGTTCGGCGAGCCCCGTTTTAAGGCGCCCACCTCGCTGCGCCGCTTCGTCTCGCTCGGCCACCTCGGCCGCAAAACCGGCAGGGGCTACTTCGAGTATCCGCCGGCTGCTGTCCCTGCCGCCGGTGGCGAATAGCAGCGGCAGACGCAGGTAATTGGCTCCCTCTTCGCCATCCCGAATGGAGAGCAGAACGTGTTCGTTGCCACCTTCCCTGCGTCCTTGCTAGGATGCTGGCAGAGGATGGCGATGAACCCGACTCCGACGCAATTGGAACTTGAGCAGAGATTTAACGTTCTCTCCGCTCAGTGGAAAGACGATACCGGCCTGATGTCGTCGGTAAAGCGCATGGTTGCTCATCCGGCTCACCAGGAGATCGTGCGGATGGGCTGGGACGCCGTGCCGCTTATCCTCTGCGACCTGCAAGAGCACCCCTATCACTGGTTTGTGGCTCTTAGTGCAATTACACATGAGAATCCGGTACCGGAAGAGGATGTCGGATATGTGAACAAGATGGCCGATGCGTGGCTGAGTTGGGGGAGAAATAAGGGACTAATCTAAGTGGTAAACGCCTACTTGAGGCACAAGCTGAAGGGATTGCGGCAGTACCAGATTACAAGCGTAGAGACGTTCAGGTATAACTGCCTGGCATGGGCCGTAGGGGATGACTCTCGCTGGTGGGAGTCAGGAGTTAGTGACGATCCGAGCGTAAAGTATTATTGGCCAGCTGGAGTTCCAGAGGACGATTCTCTCAGAACCTGGATGACGATATTTGCACTTCATGGCTATGTTCAGTGTCAAGATGGTGATCTAGAAGGCGGATTCTTAAAAGTAGCGATATACGGGACTGGAGAAGATGCGCTCCATGTTGCGCGTCAGCAAGTAGCGGGTAACTGGACAAGCAAGCTCGGCCCAAACGTTGATATTGAACATGAGTCATGGGAAGAATTGCAAGGCGACTATTACGGGACCGTATTGTTGTTTATGAAGAGACCAATCGTATCGCTGCCAATGACCCAATCTGGAACATCATCGGGATGGGTAGTTCCACCGGTGGCCCGGGCAACGTCTCCCAGCATGTAGACGAGTTCCTGGCGGACTGGGAGGTCTCGCAGCACCGGCTATAGTCGCGAGCGGAGGCGCCGCATGACTACGGCGGCAGCCACGGTCCTTGCAGCCGGCGCGGGCGGCGAGTAGCAGCGACAAGCACAAGAAAAGGCCTTCCCTCGATGACCGGGGGAAGGCCCTGTTATTGGACGGTCGAACAGGCTTACGAGCAGAGGATGCCGCGGCTGTAGAAGTTGTTGGACTCGTTGCTCTCGTCGATCTGGTACTGGGCATCGACCATGCCGCCGATGTTGTGATAGACGCCCTTGCTCATCGGCAGGGTCAGCGTATGCACCCGCTTGGAGCCGGCGGTGAGTGGCGCCTCCTGGATGTAGCCGCTCGCGTTCGGCACGCTGCCGTCGATCCAGACCGTGGTTAGCGAGGCCGGCGCATCGGCGCTGGAGTCGTTCTGCACCCAGATGTTGACCAGCACACCGGCGGGGCTGCAACTGGCGTTGAAGCTCAGTATCGTGAGGTCGGTCTTGACGAGCGGACCGATCGGGTTGCCCTGCCCTACGGCGGGGTTGATGCCGGTCGGCCGGGTGCAGCAGGCGGCGTGCGCAGCGCTCGGTCTGCCGGCGATGGCGGTGACCCCAAGTGCCAGAATGAGCGCTCCGGCGGCGAGCTTGCTGGTGAGGCGCTTGCTGTATGTATTCATCGCTGTATCCGTCCTTCTGTCATCGGTGCAGGTATCGCCTGCTGCACTTCGATGATGCCGGAGTCACAGCAACGTCACCGTCACGGGGCTAACGCGGCCGGTGTACAGTTGGCAACAGTTGAAGGTTTTTGGCAGGCAGCCCGCCCCGACTGGCCGGTAGTCTTCCGGAGCGCTCACCTGGCTCCGATCCGCAGACGGTGCATGGTGCCTGCAGCGCGATTGTGAGCGCACGCACAAAGAGGCGGGCATAGTTCCGCTCCATTACAATTACAGCGCCTTGTGTCTCTGCATAGGACTGTATAGGGTGAATGCTTACCAGACATCAGGCAGGGGTGACTCCCCACGAACATTGAGCTTGAGTACCTTGCCGCCGAGGGAGGGCTTTGGATTGAACGGCAGCCCGTTCTCTGGAACCAGACCCACCGCGGGCGATTCGTGCAGTGGACAGCGGAAATACCGATTATCGGCGAACCTGCTGAGGCCAGGTGCAGGCTCATCATCACCGTGCAGGATGGCAGCTCATGGCCGGCAGGCAGCTTCTCGCTCCTCTGGCGAGGAGTCAGAGTCCGAGGGCTCGATCTCGACGGTGCTGCGCACTACGACGCGGTGGACGGTTACCGCGTTCCGACCCCGCACCGCCAGTGGCTTGACCACCTGGATCGGCAACGAGCGCGTTCACTCGATTTAACCGGTGAGCACATACATAACCTGGAGGATGTGCTTAACTGGTTTCTCCGGCAGACCAGTATCGAGTGGTCACTCGAATGGCGACCACCACCGATCCAGTTGCAACTCAAGAGCCAGGACATACCCTGACCAGTAACCGGCACCGTGACCGGGGAGCCCGAACATGACCGCCCTGCCAGACCCGACCCACGTACAAACGGCACTGATCGCTGCGCTGACCGCAGACAGCATCTGCGTGCGAGATGGCGATCTGCTGATGCTGGATACCCCGTATCCACTCCAGGACGGTCATTTCCTCCGTGTCTACATCGAGGCTGAAACAGCGTCACAATTCACGGTCTCTGACGGTGGGTTCGCTGTTCACCAGGCAGAGCTATTCGCATCATCTGCCGGGGTGCTACGGAACTGGCTGCAGGAGTTCCACCGCATCGCCACGACCAGCGGCGTGGAATGGAATGGCGAATTCCGGTTTACGGCGCCGGATCTCGACACCGCAATTCGGCGGCTCAGCGGGTTGGTGATCGCTGTGGACCGTGCCTTAGCACTGCTGCAAACCCGCCCGCAGCGCAGCAAACTACCCCTGCGTGAACGTTTAGGGGAAGAACTGCGAGCAGCGGGACAGGAGCTTCGACTGCAGGTTGAGCCGAACGCACGTATTGTCCTCTCACCCGAGAATCATCCGATCCAAGTGGACTACCGCCTTCGTCGTGACGGCGCGGACGCTGCCGTCGAAGTGTTGAGCGGACGTTCGCAACAAGGGGTAAGTACGGCGGTCGATCATATCATCGCCAACTTCCACGAACTGGCACACGGCGGCTACAAGGGCCTGCTCGTCGCCGTCTACGACGAGGACTCGCGGGCGGCTGAGTCACGCTACCGCCGAAGGTTTGAAGCGGCGAAGCCCGAGCACGCACTGCTCATCCCCGGCAGCAGTGCAACGGCGACGCTTATCGAGCGGCTGGCTGCATAGTGCGGCGGTGCAATACCGTCAGTAAATGTATTCGTCGCTTGTGGACTCCAAACGAACGGTCAGGGGCACGGTCCACAGCCCGGAGTCGGCACTAAACCGGCCGGACAACAGGATCAGCCGCCCTCGGCACGGGCCTTCGCGGCGCCGAGTCGCTGCCGCAGGTTGAGCACCTGTTCGTCCGGCTCGGGCGGCGCCATGCTCTTTGCCAGTAAGGCGAGCGCAGCCACCATCCGCGGACGGACCGTGTAGCCCACATGGTCGGCCCAGCGGACCAGGTGATAGTCATGCGGCACTCCTCGATCAGAGGCTGCAGGGTTGCCAGGGCGGCACGGCTGCCGCTGCCTCCGTGCAGGAACAGGCAGAGCGGCAGTGGCTCGCTCGACTCGTCATACCCGGGCGGCAGCAGGACGCTGTAGTGTGCCGGCGAGGGCAGGAGCTCGGACCTGATTTCGGCTTCCAGGTAACGCCTGCTCGACATGCGATCTTTCTGAACAACGCCGAAGACACCCGCAAGCGGACGTTCGCGGTGCATGGCTCCCCAAAGCGTCCCCTGCCCCATGCTTTTAATGAGACGCACGATCTGATCACGATCGGCGGCACTCAGGCGCACGCCATGCGTCGGTTTAGG
>JBBRGK010000260.1:0-5246 GCA_038240805.1 Dehalococcoidia bacterium
CGGTCCGCGAGAGCGACAGGTGCCCCCGGTATTCCCCATTTCGCTCCAGCGGCACCGTGAGCGCGGCCCTAAGACCATTCGCGTACGTCCGCTGCCGGGTAGGAGCGTCATTGGCGGTGTCTGGTGAACCGCTCAAAATCGTGAAACTATCCGGACCATCGAGCCTGATGCTCCACAATCCCCATCTACGCAGCGTTGCGGCCTGCTCAGGGTCCATCACGCGCGGCAGCGGCTGCTGGTCGCTGTCCTGGGTGCGCCTGCCCCAGAGAGCGACCCAGCGCATCGTCTCGCCCTCGGCCAGCCAGAGCCTGCTTCCGCTGGCGTGGCACAGCCGCGCCGCCCGCTCAACGATCGCATCAAACACGGGTTGCGCGTCGGCGGTCGACTGGCCGATTAGCTGCAGCACTTCACCGGTTGCCTGCTGGCGCTCAAGCCCCTCGTCGCGCTCACGCCGCAGCGTCGCGTTCTCCGCACGCAGTTGCTCGACCAGCGCCGCCAGATCTGCCTCTGCTGTCATCGTCAGCCTCTTACCGGCGATTCCTCAACTGCCGCATCCGCTCAAGCACCACGGAGGCGGCGTCACTCATCGAAGTCTTTCTCGTCGCCCTGCTTCATCGCACTCTCGATCGCCTGTAGCTCCGCTGTTTACGGTCGCATTCTACGCTGCCCGCAGCCACCACGGGCAGCGTGCCCTCGCACTATACTGAACGCGTTAGCGCTCCGGGAGCATTCCATAGCGTTCAACCAGCGGGGGTAGCCAACGATGACGGCCAGCAAGACGCTGACTACGGCAGAAGATCTGCTCCGGATGCCGAGTGACTGCGGGCGGTACGAGCTAATCCACGGAAAGTTGGTGGAAATGTCCCCTGCCGGCGCCAGACACAACAAAGTCATGGGCAAAGTGACGTTCCAATTGCTGCGTCATGTGGAGCCGCTCGGACTAGGTGAAGTGCTTCCCGGAGACACTGGCGTCATTCTTGCTCGTAACCCCGACCATGTTCTTGCCACTGATGTCTGCTTCATCTCGGCCGCGCGCGTACCCGAGGGCGATACCCCAGCAGGCTACCTGGAGATCGTGCCTGATCTGGTGGTTGAGGTGGTCTCACCCGGAGATTCTGCCGCCAAGGTTCGTCAGAAGACCGAAGAGTGGCTGCAGGCGGGCGCGCGTCTGGTGTGGACCTTCTACCCTGTGACGCGAACAGTCGCAGTTAGCGAGACTGCCACGGGGACGCGCGTCTACTCTGAAGCGGAAATGCTGAACGGTGAGCCGGTACTGCCTGGCTTCAGCGTGAGCGTCTCGGCGTTCTTCTCCTGAAAGGTGTTTATCCTCGTGTCGCTGCCACCGGCGCCGCTTTAGACGCGAACGCATCATACTTTCTGCCCGCCAGCCTGATGACGAGTTCCCTGTCCTCTTCCAGAAGCAGCCGCTCCGCCACGAGCGCATCCGCAGCCGCCGCCACCCGCGCCAGGTAGTCCTCGCGGTCGCGATAGCGTTCGGCGATCGAGAGGCGCGGATCACCGCTGCGGTGCCGTTCGTCTGCTGTGGCAGGGAAGGGCAACGTTGAGCCAAGCATGCTCAGAATCTGCCCCGAGCCGCCGGTTTCAGGGTGACGCGGGTTCCAGCCGGTGTAGGTCGCGACCGGCACCCTGAGATCCGGCAACCGAACGCCGCCGGTCTCATTGCCATCAGCATCAACTGCGGAAACGAAGCTCGGATAGAGTTCCCCCACATCTGGCGGATAGCTGCCGATCCCCTGCTCGACGTCCGGCCCGAAGTCCAGCCGGCGCATGTTTAGCGGCTGGTCCGAGGCGGGCACGGTCATGCCGGGGATAGCGCCGATGGCGGCGGTAGCTTCTGCAGGCGTCGTGGCCGTACCGATGGCAAGCCGGGGAAACACGCTCGGCGGCGGCGCTTCAGCCGCAGTCACCCAGCGGACAAGATTGTCGAGCGCAGCGCGCGCGAGAGGGCTGTAGTCCACCACGTTGAAATGATGCGCGCCTCGTGAGCCGTCCAGTGGGTTCACGGAGTTCAGCGGCAGGGCGCCGGGGCCGTGCTGCGTGCCGGCAAAGAGATAGGCGCGCACGTTGTCCGGCGGCTCGCGATCGACGGTGCCGGACAGCTCGGTATGGATCTCCGTGTGTATCAGTGAGGCATCGCCGCGCCAGTACTCTGCCGAGGTGTTGGTCACGATGATCTGCGGTACGCTGCCCCGCGCCCGCTGACGCCGGAGCAGACCATCGGTCTGACCGGTGAGCGGGTCGGTCTGGTCTTCGTCCGTGAAGGGGAAGCGATGGCCCAGGCCGTGAGTGGAGGCGTCGGACGGCTGGCCAAAGCGCTGGTTGAACTGGCCCCGGCGTCCGCCTGCGATATGGATGTTCAGTCCGTCGAACACCTGCCGGCCCTGCTCGTCGAGGTTTAAGCCCAGGTAGAGGAAGTGGCGCAGGAACCGGCCGCTCTGCGAGGCGCCGTAACCGAATGCATGGTCAAACCGCCCGGCGCAGGGATTCTCCGCTGGTCGATCGTCATAGCGCAGGAACGAGACGAAATCGCGTGTCGCGAGCAGACCGGTCCCGACCACAGGCGCAACACGGGTGCGGTAGACGACTTCGTATACTTTGCCGGCTTCGAAGCCACCTTCCATCCAGACGCGGGAATCATCAGGCGAGGGCCGGCCATCTTCCGCGCGGGCGAAACGCCAGCGTCCGCGTGGGATCACCTGCCGTGCGCCGTGGGCCCAATCGCGCACGGCCAGCTCAGCGTCCACCTGCTCGACGTCGGCGGCCGGATACGGCTCATGGGTCCGGTCCGCAAGCAGCCGGTCGCGCAGGTGCTGGTTCGGCTGAAACTGGACCATCACCTGGCCGTGAACAGGGCTGCCGCCTGCGCCCAGAGCCTGCGGTGCATCCAGGCCGAGAAGCGCCGGGCTGCGGCGAACGTCCCATTGCCAGCCGCACCAGGCCAGCGTCCAACCCTGGCGGAACAGGAACCCATCGCCCGGTTCAATGGCGTCGCCCATGATTGCCTGCGGCCGGGCGCGGTTGAAAAAGCGCGGCGCAAGCTTGTTGCCCCGGTTGAGCACGTCGAGCAGCAGCCGTCGCTGACCATGCGCCGGGTCCGCCGGCTGAAGAATGCAGAAATCGGCAGAAAACCGGACGCGACCGTCGGCGTCACGCGCTGCCCGGTCGAGATCGACTATCACGGCGTTACCGGGTTCCACTGGATCGACGGCGAAGTGCGCAACCCCATCGATCCGCTCGTAGGCTCCCGCCTCGCCAAACTCTCTGCCGTCCTCATATAAACTGCGGGACCGGATCTCCAGCCTGCTCACCGCCATGCCTCACCCCCGTCTGGTTCCCGTTGCGCCAACCACTGTGCTTCACGCGGACGGTACGCCCGGCACGGGCCATCGTCAACCGGCACCCCGGCGGTCTCGATATCGTCATCACGTATACTGGGGCGGTGCCGAAGCTGTGGAATGAGACGATCGAGGCGCACAGGGCGGCGGTGCGGGACGCGACCCTGGACACCACTGCGGCGCTGGTGGCAGAACACGGGCTGTCGTCGGTGACGATGTCGCAGATCGCCAGGGAAACCGGCATCGGCCGTGCGACGCTGTACAAGTACTTCTCAGACGTGGAAGCGATCCTGATCGCCTGGCACGAACGGCAGGTCGCCGGCCACCTCGAACATCTGGCCGAAGTCCGGGATCACGCTGGCGCCGCTGGTGAGCGGCTCCAGGCGGTGCTCGAGGCCTTTGCGCTCATTTCCTACGAGCACCACGGCACCGAGCTCGCGGCACTGCTGCATCAAGGTGAGCATGTCGCCCGGGCGCAGCAGCACCTCAGCGACTTCATCCGAGATCTACTCACCGAAGGCGCAGCGACCGGCGACCTCCGGGCTGATGTCGCGCCTGACGAGCTTGCGAGCTACTGCCTCCACGCACTCACCGCCGCCAGCGGCCTGCCGTCCAGAGCTGCGGTGCACCGGCTCGTCGCGGTCACGATGGACGGACTGCGCCCTCCGCGCTGACTCGCGCTGATGCGGCTGCATCAATCGCCGGCCTACGCGTCGCGGCGGTTGATCAGGAAAAATGCGACTGCGAGGGCGACCGCAGCGTAGAGGCAGAACACGCCGAACCCCGTCCAGGGAGCAAGAGCACCCACCTCTGGATGTACTGAGAAGACCGAGCTGCCGGCCTGCATCGGGACGTAGGGGCCGATCGTCGTCTTCCATGACTGCGGCAGCAGCTGCACGATGATTTGAGGCACGAAGACCAGGCCGAAGACCGCTGCTATCGCGCCAGCGCTACTGCGAATGATCGTGCCGAGGCCGAGGCCGAGCAGTCCGAGCACCGTGAGGAAGAGGCCGCCGCCGGTCACCGCCCGAAACACACCGGGATCACTGATCGAGGACTTCAGGCTGTTGTCGGAAAGGAACGCCTGAAAGACGAAATAGGCGGCGAAGGTCGAGAGGACCCCGACGATCAGGGCGGTCACAGTGAACACGATCACCTTAGCAGCGAGCATCAGCCGACGCCGTGGCACGGCGCTGAGACTGGCGCGGATCATGCCCGAGTCGTATTCGCTCGTGATCACGAGCACACCCAGCACGCCGAACGCGATCTGCGACAGGTGGATGCCGCCGAGACTGATCCGGGTCGAATCGAAGCTCGCCTTGTCGAGGGCGCTGAGCTGACCGGGGAGAAAGATAGCGAGGAGAGCCGCCAGGCCGATGTTGAACACCACGGCCGCAAACAGCGTCCAGTAGGTCGAACGGACCGAACGGAGCTTGCAGAACTCCGACCGGAGGATATCGAAGAAGCCCGATAGCCGGCCGTACGAGGTCTGCGGGGTGGCGATGGCTTCCATGACCTGCCTCAGTTCGAGTTCGGGGCCGAGACGAGCGCGCCCTCGGCCGTGCGGTAATCGACAGAGTCCCTGGTGAGCTCCATGTATCGTTGCTCCAGCGACGCCTGCTGCGCCGAGAGTTCCTGCAGAGTAAATCCGTTCGCCCTGGCGATCTCGCCGACGGCTTCACTGGTGGTACCACTGACGCTGAGCGTGTCGTCGGCCTGACGAACGACTTCAACTCCCTGCGCCCTGAGCAGCGTCGCCAGCGCGTCGCCCTGGGGCGAGCGAACCCGCACGAAGTTGCCTGGGCCGCCCTTTAGGAAGTCCGCAACCGTCGTCTGCGCGATCAGGCGGCCGCGTCCAATGATGATCAGCCGGTCGGCGGTGATCGACAT
>JBBRGK010000261.1:0-5243 GCA_038240805.1 Dehalococcoidia bacterium
GGCGGGCGGCTACGGTGCAAGCCGCGATCGAGGCGGCGCCGCTCCGTCGTACCTACGATACTACGCCGCATCCGGCACCCCCGGAGAGCCGCTGCCACACAAACGGCATACTACAGCTGGCACAGCCGGAAGGGAGTGAGAGCGAACGGCTGCACCGGCTTCTAGCGCGATGCAGGCGGCGGACCCGGATCATAGGCATCGGTGATCGCGAGCAGCACCTCATCGGCCAGGTCAGCGATCTCCTCCAGCCCGGCCACGGCCTCATCGGCGCCGGCGCCGCTGCTGAGAGCGAGCTGCCGCGCCGTCTCGTCGAGCGAACGGCGGAAGAACATGAAGGCGGCCAGCGCGTCACGCAGAGAGGTGCCATTGCGGCGAAGCTCCTCGCCGTACTCCCGCCCGATGCCGCGTGCCTCATCGATCAGGATATTTTTCCGCGTGCGGTTGCCTGCGTTTGGTGCGTTTGGTGCGTTTGTCATGTAGTCGCTGATCAGCGCCACCAACCGGCGCCCCAACAGCCGCAACCGCAACCGCTCCTCGTCGTCAGGCCGCCGATACCAGGCAGGCTCTTCCTGCCTGGGCAGTTGCAGACGGCGGCGAATACGAGCCAGCGCCAGGTCGCCGAGACTGCCGCGCAGTTTCGATCCGCCCTGTGTCGCCACCTCGGTCAGCGCCTTGAGGTCGGCCTGCGAAAAGCGGCGGTGTCCGCCGGGTGTACGGAAGATGCGTACCTCACCGGCGTCCGCCCAGCGACGCAGGGTGCTTTCGTTGACGCCAAGCATCCGGCAGGCCTGTGCCAGCGTGATCCACCCACCGGACTCGGGTGGCCGTTCGCCACCGCCGTCGGAATTCTGCCCAATCTTTGCCAAACCGTACTCGTCTGCGTTGTGATTGTGAAGAAATCCTATCGCTGTGAATCCGTAGCGTCAACGGTGGGCAAACCTCACCCCTTCCCCTCTCCACCGCCTGCGGCCGGCAGAGGGGGCGATCGTTGGGTGCGTTGCACGGAATTCACGGATGGACGGGCGCCTGGTGACTAAAAGGGCTATCTGTGGACCAGGCCGACGGGGCGGGCTAGATCGATAGAGCCGCGCCCAGATCACACCTGCTCTCCAATTCGGAGCAGTGATGCCGCCGCGGCAAACCTGGCACCCTATCCCGACTGTAAACTCCGATGAAAAAGTAGGCCAGCCGCAGCGGCAGCGAACACCCACGGATCGCCCAGGTTGATCCGAAGCATAGAACGGCTGCGGCACAAGATCTCCCGTCCATCCTCACGGCTCGAATCGGGCAACCAGAGATCGCCCTCTCCGTTGCCCGCAGGCAATGGAGAGGGTCAGGGGTGAGGTCTCCGCCCAACCTTCAGTCGGGCAAGGCCAGCGCGGCCAGCCATGACACGATACCGATCACCAGTGCCCCTGTCAGTGCCGCGGCGAAGCCGTTCACACTGAAGCCGATGTTGAGCTGCTGGTCTAACCATGAGGTGAGCATGAGCATGCCAGCGTTGACGACGAGGGCGAAGATGCCCATGGTCAGCAGATAGAGGGGACAGGTGAGCGCCTTAACCATCGGTTTGATAAAAGTGTTGACGATGCCGAAGCTGCCCCCGGCCAGCACGGCGCCCTGCCAGTCGTGCAGGTGAATGCCGGAGATCAGCTTCGCGGCGGCGAGGACGGCGATCGTGTTGATCGCCAGGCGAATCAGCGCCTGCTTCAGGTCGATGCCGAACAGCCTCGGACCGCCACGCTGCCTGCTCATCGCTGGCTAATCCGGTCGAAGCTGACTGTAGAGATTCGCCATCTCGATCGCGTCCACGGCGACATCGTAGCCCTTGTTGCCCGACTTCAGCCCGGCACGGTCCATCGCCTGGTCGGTGGTGTCGGTCGTGAGAATGCCGAAAACGACCGGCACGTTCGTGTCCAGGCTCGCCCGCAGCACACCGGCCGCCGCCTGCCCGGCCACGAAATCAAAGTGCGGCGTATCACCGCGGATCACGGCTCCGAGGCAGATCACCGCGTCGTAACGGCCGCTCGCCGCCAGCAGTTTCGCCGTGCCTGGCACCTCGAAACAGCCGGGCACCCAGCAGGTGTCGATCCGCCCCGGATCGACGCCGTGCCGCTCGAGTCCCGAACGGGCGCCGTCCAGCAGGCGCGAGGTGACGATGTCGTTGAAGCGCCCCACCACGATCGCGATCGACAGGTTTGCGCCGTCCAGCCGTCCCTCGAAGGTTTTACCCACGCCGTCTCCTCTAGCTCTGCGCTCCGGAATCGACTGGCTCGGAGGCCATCACAGCCGCCACGGGCAGGCTCGCGGTCCGCGCAGGCGCCTGCTTCTTCGCTTTCGCCCGCGGGGTTTTGCTGCCTGCGCTTTGCTTGCCGTTTGCTGCCACGCCGGACAGCCCTGGCAGCAGATGTCCCATTTTCTCGCGCTTGGTGTCGTAGTAGCGCTGGTTGTGCGGGTTCGGCGGAATCAGCAGCGGCACCCGCTCGACCACCTCAAGCCCGTACGCCTCCAGACCGGCGCGCTTCTGCGGGCTGTTGGTCATCAGCCGCATCCGCTTCACGCCAAGATCCCGCAGGATCTGCATGCCGATACCGTAGTCGCGCCGGTCGGCCGGAAAACCGAGCGCGATGTTCGCCTCCACGGTGTCCATGCCCTCGTCCTGGAGGGCGTAGGCGCGCAGCTTGTTGTGCAGCCCGATGCCGCGTCCCTCCTGCCGCATATAAAGGAAGATGCCGCGGCCTTCCGCCGCAATACGCCGCAGCGCTTCGTGCATCTGGGGACCGCAGTCGCAGCGCAGGCTGGTGAATACATCACCGGTCACACACTGATCGTGCACCCGCACCAGCAGCGGCTCCGGCGTGGTGATATCGCCCATCACCAGGGCAATGTGCTCGTCGGTTGTCTCGATCGCGCTGTTATAGGCGTAAACGCGGTAGTCGCCGTAGTCGGTGGGCAGCTTCACCTGGGTGACACAGGTGACCAGCTGCTCCTTGTTGAGCCGGTAGGTGATCAGGTCCTTGATCGTGATGATCTTGAGCTTGTGGCGCTTGGCGAACCGCTTGATGTCCGGCAACCGTGCCATCTCGGTGCCCTTGGTGATTTCACAGAGCACCCCTGCCGGATAGAGCCCCGCAATGCGCGCCAGGTCCACGGTCGCCTCGGTGTGGCCAGCGCGCACGAGCACACCGCCCTCTCGCGCCCGCAGCGGGAACATATGGCCCGGCATCGTAATATCGGTGGCGCCGCTGCGCGGGTCGATCAGCACCCGCACGGTGTGGGCCCGGTCCTGTGCCGAGATGCCGGTGCTGACGCCGTAGCGCGCTTCGACCGGGTAGGTGAAGGGCGTACCGAAGTGCGAGGTGTTGTCGCCGCGCAGCATCGGGATCTCGAGCTCGTCCAACCGCTCGCCCGTCATCGGCACACAGATCAGACCGCGGCCGTGCTGCGCCATGAATGCCACGGCATCGGGCGAAACAAATTCGGCCGCCATGGTCAGGTCGCCTTCGTTCTCGCGGCCCTCATCATCGACGATGATCACAAACCTGCCGGCGCGGTACTCGTCGATCGCTTCTTCGATCGTCGCCAGCCCGCTCCGTTCGCGTCCAACCACTGGTTGCCTCGTTTCTCCGGCTCAGATCCCGACCGCGATCGGCCTTCAGGTATCCTGCCGCGCGTAGACCCTGCTAAACCTGCTGTACCACCGCACCACGTTTCAGGCGGGGGAGATGTTGCCGGCGGGTCGCTTGCCGGCCAGCAGCTGCTCGACATACTTCGCCAGGATGTCTGTCTCCAAGTTTACGCGATCTCCGGCGCGCCTTCGACCAAGCGTGGTCCATTCCTGCGTCAAGGGGATGATCGTGACCGAAAAACCGGCCTCATCGCGGTCCACCACGGTCAGACTGGTGCCATCAATCGCAATAAAACCTTTCGCAACGATATAGCGCAGCAACTCCGGCGCCGCGCTGAAACGGATCATCAACGCCGGACCGTCCTCAGTTACCGATTCAACCAGGCCCGTTCCCTCGATATGCCCCTGCACGAAATGGCCGCCCATCCGATCGTTCGGACGCAAGGCTCGTTCCAGGTTCACCGCGTCGCCGGGCCGCAGGTCGCCCAGATTCGTGCGCCGCTGCGTTTCAGGCACCGTGTCCACGCTGAAGCTGCCGTCGTGCAGTCCGGTGACCGTCAGGCAAACGCCGTTTATGCAGATGCTGTCGCCCTGGTGCGCGTCTTCGAGCACCTTCGGCGCCCGCACCGACAATCCATCCGCAAGCACGGCTTCAACGGTGCCAAGCTCTTCGATAATCCCGGTAAACACGTACCTCACCCCTTCCCCTCTCCACCGCTTTGCGGTAGAGAGGGCGATCGTTGGTTGCCCGATTCGAGCCGCGAGGATGGACGGGGTGAGGTCACGCCTCCGCCGCAGGCTCGATCGTCCAGTCGTCGGGGCCGCGGCCGGGAACGTGGCCTTCAATAATGATGTCCTGTCCCACCCGCGTCACCGTGACGTCCGCCAGGCGGGTGGCATGAGCCATCTGCTCGACGCCTTCGCCCTCGACTGCCGTGGGCGCATCGGCACCGCCGACGATGATCGGCGCGATGATCGCCTGCACCCGGTCGATCATCGCCAGGTCGAACATCGAGCCAAGCACGCGACCGCCACCTTCCACCAGCAAGGTCAGAACGCCGCGCCGTCCCAGCGCTGCCACCAGTTCCTCCAGGTCCACGTGTCCCTGTCGCTCGGGCAGCACCAGCACCTCGACACCCTTGTTTTCCAGCATCTTCCGCCAGAGCAGTGGCCCCCTCGCCGTGGTGGCGATCAACACCTTGCCAGGCTGGTGCAGGATGTGCGCGTGCTCCAGCACCCGGCCCGAGGAATCGACCACCACCCGGATCGGCTGGCGAACGCCCTCGGTGGTGCCGCCCGGACGCGCCGTCATGGCCGGGTCGTCGATCAGCACGGTGCGGCCGCCGACCAGGATAGCGTCCACGAGGCTCCGCTGGCGGTGAGTGTAATCGCGGGTTTCAGGGCCGCTCACCCAGCGGCTGTCGCCGCTGCGGGCGGCGATCTTACCGTCGAGGCTGGCGGCAAACTTCGCTGTCACCAGAGGAATCCCGATCAGCCGGTGCTTCATGTAGCCCTCAAGCAGCCGGCGCGAGTGCGCTTCGCCGTCGCCTGTGGAGACGGAAATGCCGGCGCTGCGCAGAGCAGCGATGCCGCGTCCGCGCACCCGTTCATCGGG
>JBBRGK010000262.1:0-5239 GCA_038240805.1 Dehalococcoidia bacterium
ATCCTCCCCGGTCCACGGCAGATACGCAGATGCATGCTGCTTTCGTAGAAGTTGCACTCTCTGTGGGACGGTGGGAATTGCCTCGGCTCGCCCCGTAGAAACAACCATACTCTCCGCGTCCGGCGCCTTACGTCTGGTCTGCTGGAGCGTAACCACTCGCTGCAAGAGCTTCTCATGCCCGCTCGACGCTGAAACATATGCGGGTGGGTCAGCAAATTCATGATTGGCAGCTTTCAATTTGTGGAGCGCCATTTCCAGCAAGAATAGTTGTTCCGAGACAAGCTTGAATTCAGCGATGAACCGCGACTGGGTGGAGTCAGATGGCCTGGCCGTTATGCGCAACACGAGACTCGTCTTTGACCTTACAGAGCTAAAGCACACGGATACATTGTCGAACATGACTTCCTGCACATGGCCGCGGCCAATATTTTCGCTCCTGCCGAGCCAGATGAAGGCTGACTGTGACGTCGCCAACTCTCACTCTACTAAACGAAACACAGCGGCGTGAATCCGTGAGTAATGTTATCTGATTCACATACGGGATGGCGTGAGGCCGGGAAGTCGCAAATTCATGACGGCTCGTGACCAGCGGCTGGCAGGAAGGTAGCTATCGTGCGAACTCTCGTGGCCTAGGGATGCTCTGATGCCACGCCCGCGCTGCGTCGAGCCAACTCTCGATGGCCTCCTGCCCCTGACGGATTGCGTCTTCACGTGTCTGCCCGTGCGTGCGGCACCCGGGCAGTTCAGGAACGGTGACCACGAAAATGCTGTCTTCGGGATCCCACTCCAGCGTCATTGAGTAGCGATCTACATCTGTCACGGTCGATCTCTCAGTGCTTCACGAAGATGCTCAAGGATTACACGCACGTCACTTTCCTGGTAGCGCTTTGCGTCGTCACTATCGGAGCCCGAGATAGTGAGCTTCTCGTTGGCTAGCGCCGCATGCTCCCAGACCGTGTGGCTGCCTTTTCCTTGACGCTAACGGAATCCGGCACTCCGAAGCGCTGCCTTGAGTGTACGAATCCTGGGAGGCATGGTTATCCATAACGGTTGTGTTTGCCGCCCTCAAACGATGCACCGCAACCCGGGTTGTGAAGTGCATGCCCAACGGTCCGGTATGGAGCGGGAGACGCGATTCGAACGCGCGACAGCCTGCTTGGAAGGCAGGAGCTCTACCACTGAGCTACTCCCGCGGGGCCTTGCGACCAATTCCAGTGTACCGAGTCCGCCAGCGGGCTGTCATCATTCAAGAGGCTACTCCGATATTCCCGCTGGCCCGGCGAATGGTCGCTTCGATTGGAACGTAATCGCAGTTGGAGCGATGACAGGGTGTTCAGATATGCCGAAGGCTGCCGGGGGGGCAGTCATATCTGCGCTGAATATGGTTACCTACTGGTCCGCCAGCTCGATCGATGTCTGGCGGGAATTGTTATAGCGAAGCAGCTTACGGTCGGGGGCCGTGTCGTACCAGGCGGTGCTGTTCGCTCCGGCGCCGGATAGCGCCACCTGCCAGGCCTTGTAGCTTTTGCCGGCAACGGTGATCGTCTCTGTGCCATTCACCCGAACGCTGGCCGTCGCTCTGCTGATAGTGCCCCTGCTCGTATCCACGACGACGAGGTTGAAATGGGCTGTGTAGCCCTGGGTGAACTCCAATGTTCGCATCAGGAAGAATATCTCGGCATCGTCGTAGGTCGCGGTCGTAACCTTCGCCTCGTGGCGTTGAACGCTATTGCCAGTGGCAATCGTGCTCACCGTTGTACCGCTATACGTCACATCGAGCACACTATTCGCGGTCGCAGTGTGAATCTCTCTGTGTGCCTGCAGCGGCGCCATCGTCGTCCCGTTTACGGTCACCGATCCGCTGTCGGTGTGCTGCTGGAGATCGGTGTAATCCTGGCCAAGGACAAGACTGTCGCCCTGACGCTGAATCGATATGATCGCCGTGCCGATTTTTGCCCCGTCACTGTCAAGCAAACTGTACGAAAGCGACTCCTTGGCTGGAAGGGGCTGGCGGATCGTGATCGGCAGGGCGACGGCGCCCGCGTCGCAGGCGATACAGAATAGGATTGATGTGAACACGGCCAGGATGGTCAGGATGCGCCGTGAGCGCGGCGCGGCGCCTGAACTCACGAAGCCACAGCCACGAGCGACACCCGGGAGATCAGATCGAGCGCCTCATCGATATCGCACTGCTCAATGCCGTCGTGCGTGACCATGCGCACGCTAGACGGCGACGGACTGCCTGCCAGGACGCCCTGCTCACGCAAAGCTGACAGGAATGACGCTGGCGTTCGGCCGGCGAGTTCAAAAATGACGATATTCGTTTCGATCGAGGCCGGGTCGAGCACAATGCCGGGAAGCGATGCGAGTCCGTTGGCCAGCCGGCGGGCGTTCCGATGATCGTCGGCCATCCGGTCAACCATCTGTTCGAGCGCAATCAGACCGGCAGCGGCCAGAATACCGGCCTGCCGCATGCCGCCGCCGACCATCTTGCGGTATTTTCGCGCCCGTTCGATGAACGCGCCGTCGCCGCAGAGCACCGAGCCAACAGGCGCGGACAGCCCCTTGGAGAGGCAAAAACCGATCGAATCGGCCTGTTGCGCCAACACCGCTGCCGGCACCCCAAGTGCAACTGCGGCGTTAAAGATGCGGGCGCCGTCGATATGGACGGCGCATCCGGCTGCGTGCGCGATACCGGCGACTTCGGCAGTGTCTGATGGCGTCAGTGCGGCCCCACCACACCTGTTGTGTGTATTTTCCAAACAAAGGAGCCGCGTCGTGGGATTGTGAATGTTTTCGCCACGGATGAGACCGCGCACTTCCGCGGGATCGAGCCTGCCGCGGACATCGTTTCTGGCAGCACGTAACTGAATCGCGCCGAGTCCCGCCGCCCCGGCCACCTCGTAATGGAGAATATGCGACTGTGACCCGACGATCGCTTCGTCGCCTCTGCCACAGTGGGCAAGAAGCGCAATAAGATTGCTCATCGTGCCGCTGCTCACCAGCAGTGCCGCCTCTTTACCAAGCAGCTCGCCGGCGCGACGTTCCAACAGGTTTACCGTCGGATCCTCGCCATAGACATCGTCTCCGACCGGCGCGTTCGCCATCGCCTCACGCATTGCCGGTGTTGGGACGGTGACCGTGTCACTGCGCAAATCAATCGTTTTCATCAAAAATCCTCGTTTGAAACTTTCGAACTTCGGCGCGGACTCGAACGCCACCAGCCCCGGTATACGCAATCCGGGCCGCCGGAACCCTCTGCGGCGGTCTTCTGCTCCGGCCAGATTTAGCTGCTGCGCTCCCAGAGCGTCTGATAACCGTCGCCGCCGCGGATTGCGGCAATTTCTTCTCGACGCTCCACGGAGAGCAGCTGCTTGTAGATTCCGGCCACCTGTTTTTTTGCAGCCTCACCGCCTGCCTGCTCGAGGCGCGCCTCAATGCGCTCCCAGATACCTGCCGCAGCGAGCACAGACACGTGCTTCGGCCACTCAAAGCCCATGATCTTGTCCGGCAAGGGAAAGCGAGGCCGAAGCTCTTTGAGGCTGCGAAACCGATCTTCGACCGACTGCGCCCGACCGACAAGTTTGATTAGCGGCCCGTCGATGTCATCGTGACGAGCGTCGATGAGCACCCGTTGATCGACGATTTTGAATCGCACGATGATCACGTCCGCCGTGTCGATCACCCGGCAGACCTCATCAAAATCAAGACCGAAATCCTGCTCCATCAGCCGGTAGCTAACTCCCGATTGGCAATTGCCCGCAAGCGATCACGCATGAATGGGCGTGAGCCGACTTGCGACGCGGCCCGAACCTTAGTCTAGTTGGCCCCTGTAAGCACGGTCAAACGACACAGATCGGGCCGGTACGGGAGCAGCGAGCGCCTACAGGCCGCCGTTAGAGCCGATGCCGAAGAAGTCGAAATACTGGTTGAAAACCGTCATTCGATTCGTGAACAACAGGATTCCAGCCACGATAAGCAGCACGCCACTCGCAATCTCGATTGCCGGCAGGTAGCGGTTCAAGCGCTTTAGATATCCAGTCACCGTCCCGACAGCCAGCCCGGCGGCAAGAAAGGGCACACCGAGCCCGGCAGAGTAAAAGACCAGCAGCAGCGCGCCCCTGGCAACTGTGCCTTGAGCCGCCGCGAAGCCGAGGATACTGCCGAGCACGGGACCAATGCACGGTGTCCACCCGATTGCGAACCCGGCACCGACCAGAGCGGAACGGCCGAAATCAAGCGGGCGTACCGGTGGCGCAACGACAACAACGCCGCCCTTTGAGACTGATTTGGCGACACCGCCCGCTGGCGGAGCCGTCCCTGGAATCGTGACTTTGTACGTGCGATACAGCCAGGGAATCCGAACAATCCCGGTCAGATGCAGGCCCATGGCGATGATCAGCACGCCCGCGATTTGCGCGAGCAGCCGTTGATGATCCCTTAATCCGGCGCCGACCAGACCGAGCGACGCACCGAGAGCGACGAAAATCAGTGAGAACCCGGCGACGAAGCTGACTGCGTGCAGAAAGGTGATGCGGCGAGCTTTCGGCGACGTGCCCATACTCGCGGCCGTGCCGGCAAGTTGCGCCAGATAGATCGGCACAAGAGGCAGCACGCACGGCGAGACGAAGGACAGTAAACCGGCCAGGAACGCCACGAACGGCGCAAATGCGCCATCTACCGACACGGCTCGTTACCCCTTACCCGTCTCGCCAAAGGGATCGTCACTCTCCTCGCCGCCGGGCAGGCCGAGCGCTGTCTCGCGCGCTTCGTCATACTTCTCTTTGGACTTACTCTCGCGGCGCAGCAGCGGCACGAAGTGCAGCGGGTCCATCTGCTCGCCGTCTAGCAGCACACGGTGCACTGCCTGAAGATCGTACTGCCATCGTTCATATGCTTTCAGATAGTCTGCTCGGCGGGCGGCGTCCAGTTGCATGGTTAGCTCCCCTGCCCCAGCATAGCCGAAAGCCTGCGCACGATATGTGAACTTCCCATGGCGTGTGATCCCGATCTCGCCCACCGCTAAAGCGCCACCGGGCCTTCGGATTCCCTCTTGACAGTCGTTCGACTATCTGTGTGGTCCCGGCCTCCCCCCGGCAGAATTGAACGCGCATAGAGAAGTACCAGGAGGTCCGCCACCGCGATCACGACCAGCACGGTCCGCGGTCCAAGGATAGAAGTCAGGGCGCCCACCGCAAGCAATGGCACGATCGAGAACAGGCTCGTCAACACGCCCTGA
>JBBRGK010000263.1:0-5219 GCA_038240805.1 Dehalococcoidia bacterium
CTTCGACCAGCTCCTCTTCTGTCGGGTGTTCAAGGTGGTAGCGAAACGATTGCTGCGTGACGCCGTGAGTGACGACCAGCACACGCTTGCCGGCGTACTCAGGGCGAAAGAGGATGTTCAGGAACTGGTGGGTGCGAATCACGACATCGGCCCAGCTTTCGCCGTCGGGCGGGCGCAAATAGAACTTTCCCACGATCGCTCGCTGCTGCTCAAACCAGTCGTAGGCGGCCTTGTAGCGGTCGAGGTGCTTCGGCCAGAGCGCAGGGTCCAGCTGGCCGAAGTTCTGTTCGGTGAGAAAGAGGTTGCGCCGCAACACGATCGGCCCTGGTAGATCCCGGGCGATAATCGTTGCCGTCTGCGTGGTTCGCACCCAGGGGCTATGAAAAATGATGTCAAAGCTGCCGAACTCTTTCAACAGACCGCGGCCTGTGGCGGCCGCCTGCTGCTCGCCTTCAGTTGTCAGGGGAATCTGGTTGTCCGGAAGCTCGGTCAGCAGCGCCGGAATATGCTCGATTCCGGCGTGGACATCGAACGTATTTCGCAGCGATTGTCCGTGCCTGACCGTCACGAGCAATGCCGGCCGGCCTTCCGTGGGTAGCGCTGATTCCGTCGCTGCACCGTTGTCCCCGTCGGTCATTATCGAACGGGCTCACCCTTGACGAGCTTCCAGGCGCCGTCTTGCTCTGCCCACCACGATCGAATCGTCAGCGATTCAGCATCGCTTGAATACTTGATCTCGAAGACCTCCTGCTGGCCGTCCTTGCGGTTGCTCGTGATCTCGGCCGTTTTGGTCGGACGTGGCGGCATCGCTGCATGCTTTTGAAACTCGGTGAACGCTTCCGGTGTGAAGTCGCCGACCACGGCGGCCATGTTGCCGGCCACAACGTCGTCGGCGTGGCGCTGTGCTGTCTCTCGCGCAGTTGTCATGCTCTGCTCCTTTGTGCTGAGGCTCAGGCACATTATAGTCTTCGCCTGCTCTCTGCCGCGCGGGTCGCACACGGTTCAGTAGCGCTCGACCAGGCGGAAGATAGCTTCGAGCCCAAAGCGCAGACCTTCGATCGGAATCCGTTCGTCAGCGCCGTGGAAAAGTGACCAGAATGGCATGTCGCGGTGCAGCTTGACTGGAGCAAAACCGTAGGTTGGCGTGCCGAGCCGCGCGAAGTGACGCGCATCCGTGATTCCCGTGATCAATGCCGGCACAGCGTGTGCGCCCGGCTCCAGTTCCTCGATGATCGCAACCAGCTCATTGAAAAAGCCATCCACCGGTGCTTCGGTCAGACTCGGAGTGTGGCGCACCTCAATGACTTCAGCGTCGTCTCCGGTCAGGTCGTGCAACTCGCGCAGAAACTCCTCCGCTGTCTGGCCGGGCAGCAAACGGCCATCGAGGGTAATCTCGACGCTGCCGGGAATGACGTTCGTTTTGCTGCCGCCCTGGATCACAGTCGGTGCGGCCGTGTTGTGCAGGATCGCTTCGAACATGCGGCCGGCGGCTCCGAGTTCAGCCAGGGCGCCGCCAACCCGGTTCGGATCGAGCAGGCTTAGCAGTTGCGTTTGGCTCTCGGCCAGGGCGCGAATGAACTGCTCGGCGGCGGGCGTCACGTGCATCGGCAGCCGCCGGCGGGTGATAGCGTCGAGCACGCGAGCGGTCTTCGCCATGGCTCCGTCGCGGATCGGCTGTGAACCGTGACCGGACTGGCCCGTCACCCGCAGCCGTACCTGACAGCCGACTTTTTCGGTCACCTGCAGCGGGAAGTAGACGGCGTCGCCCATGTACAGGCTGAAGCCGCCGACTTCGCTAATCGATGCCTCTGCCCGCACGAGCTCGGGGTGATTGTCCACCAGCCAACCAGCGCCAAGATAGCCACCGGCCTCTTCGTCGGGCACCGCGCAGAAGATGATGTCGCCACGTGGCCGCAGCCCCAGCCGCTTTGCCAGCACGATGGCCATCAACTGCATGATCACCGTGCCCTTCATATCGAGAGCACCCCGTCCCCAGATGCAGCCGTCCGCAATCTCACCGCCAAACGGCGAGCGCGACCACTCGGCGGGGTCGGCGGGCACAACGTCGGTGTGTCCTTGCAGCAGCAGCGGACCGCGCTCGCCGCTGCCGGGCAGCCGGGCAATGACGCAGGTGCGGCCGGGTTCAGCGCTCAGCAGCCGGGGTTCAAACCCATCGGCTCGCAGCACCCCGGCAAGGAATTCGGCTGCGGCCTGTTCGTTGCCAGGCGGGTTGGTCGTGTCGATGCGCAGCAGATCCTGCAAAAGCGTGACCGCTTCGTTCTGCACATTCGTCCAGTCGATACCTGCATCTGTCGTCATCGTCTGCATCACCTCCAGTGGTCGTTTTCACGATACGTGATGCAGGTGCCGCTGGGCAGAGCACATTCGCGGAGGGCCGCAACTGGACTGCACGTGCCGGGTTGTTCAGCGTCATCGTGCGGCGGTACCGTGAACCGGAGAGCTATTGCAGGCGCAGGTCCGCAAATGACGGCAGAGCCGGCGTGGATCCGAGCGCGGCGACGGGTCGCAAGTGCGGGGTAGTGGAGAGTGGGCGACAAAGAGCGGGATCTTCGAGAAGGGCTTCTGGTGCCTGGACGAATGAGCCGTTACCGTGCGGGAGCTGCGCGCTTCCGGTGGGTAGCATCACTTATGACCGTTGCCGTGCTCTGTGTGCTGGTGCTCTCAGGGCGGCCCGCGTCAGCCTTCGCACACGCGGTGCTGCTGCGGTCGGACCCTGCTCAGAACTCGCGGCTGAATCCTGCTCCCGGCCGGGTCGATCTCTTCTTCAGCGAGCCATTGAACCACTCGTACAGCATCATCCAGGTTCGCAACTCGGCCGGAACACGGGTCGATAGCAAGAACCTGCGCTTCAGCGCCGACCCGACAGAGATGACGATCGGCCTGCCTGCGATCGATCCTGGCTTTTACACAGTCGAATGGACCACTGTCTCCAGCGTGGATGGGCACCGGCTCGATGGTACCTATCCGTTCACCGTGCTGAATCAGGACGGCTCCACTCCTGCAGGGGCAGCGCCGGTCATCTCAAGCGGTACGACCGGCTCGGCGGGCGTGCAGCCGTTCGACGCGGTTCTGCGCTGGCTCTTGCTGACCGGCTTGATCGGCATTGCCGGCGGGTTCGGCTTTGCGGCGATCGTGTTGTTTCCTGCTGCCGGGGCGCTGGCGGAACCGGACCGTGACCGGGCGCGCGCGTTTGCACTCTGGCTGCTCGGCGCCGTGGTTCCCGCAGCGATGCTAGTGGTAGTCAGCATCAACCTCGCCGCGCTGGTTCGGCAGGCGGCGCTCAATGGATCGCTCGGCTCGATCGGCGATCTTCTGCACGGCAAGGCCGGCCTGTACTGGGGCGGACGCGAGTTGCTGGGACTGGCGTGCGGCGGCCTCAGCCTGTGGCTGGCCCGCAGGGAGCGGCGCCCGGAAGGCGCGATCGTGCCGGCAATGCTCTGGCTGGGGCTGGCACTTTCGTTGCTGGCGCTGCTGACGATGTCACTGACCAGCCACGCCGCTGCGGGCGGCGGAGCTTACTGGTCTGTGCCGAGTGACTTCCTGCATCTGGCCGGCGTCTCGCTCTGGCTGGGCTCGCTCGTGCAACTGCCGGCGCTGCTGCGCATTCGGCGCTCGCTCGATGGCGCTGGGCGGAGCCGCTTTCTTGGCGCCGGACTGCGTCGCTTCTCCACGCTCGCCGTGTGCTGCGTATGGCTGGTCTTGCTGAGCGGCGCCTTTAATGCTCTGGTGCAGATTCCGAGCTGGGCAGCGCTGAAAGACACCGCCTACGGCAAAGCGCTGATCGTCAAGCTCCTGCTTCTGGCGCCGCTGCTCGGTGTGGGCGCGTGGAACGCTGTGCGCACGGCGCGTCGGTTTGAGCGGTTGTCGCTCGCCATGCAGCCGGACGCCGCCGCGGTGGGCGACCGGCTGGCAAGAAACGCGGTGATCGAGAGCGTTGCCGGGGCGCTCGTGATTGCGGCCACGGCCGTGATGGTGTTTCTTGTGCCCGCGAAAGATGCGCAGGCACAGGCCCAGGCGCAACGCACCTCATCGCAGGCAGCGCCCGTTTCATCCGTCTTCCGAAACCAGGCGCCGGCCGGTGATCTCGCGGCCTCGCTCACGGTCACACCCAACCGCGTCGGCGAGAACGGCTTCCGCGTGCTGCTTGCCGGTCCTGATGTCGATCAGGTCCAACGCGTTCAGCTGCGCTTCCAGGCGCAGAACCAGCCAGTTGGCGGATCGGCAGTCACGGCGGATCCCGTGGAGGGGACGGCAGGGCTATTCGACGCGAAAGCGGCGAACTTTAGTTTTGTCGGTGATTGGCGAGTCACGATTAACATACGTCGGATCGGTCACGACGATGTCAACGGCAATTTCACCGTGCAGGTGCCGGACGCCACCGGCGCGACGACGAGCGCCGTCACGCTTACCAGCCGCAGTCCGTCGGCGTTCCCGGCGCACGGCATCAGCAGGGAGCAGGCGTGGGGGGCGCTGCTGATCGCCGTCGGGGCGCTGGTCTTTGTCTTTCGCCGCCAGTTGTGGACGCTCAGTCCGGCGCTAGGAACGGTGGGTGTGCTGGGGATCTCCGGGGCACTGATCGTCGGCATCGCGGTGGTCATCGCCGGGCGGAGAAGCGTTTCGGGGGTCTCCAATGTCACGAACCCCGTCCCCCCGGATGAACGGTCGGTTGCCGCTGGCAAGACGTTGTTCATGGCGAACTGCGCCGTCTGTCACGGCAACACCGGCCATGGCGATGGTCCCAATGCTGCGGCGCTGAACCCACGGCCGCTCGATCTGACCGTACACGTCGGCCTGCACCCTGACGGTCAGATATTTGACTGGATCACCAACGGGATCCCTCGCACCTCGATGCCGGCCTGGAAAGCGACGTTGACACCGAACCAGCGCTGGGACGTGCTTAACTACTTGCGCACGTTCTCGTCGGGAGCCACAGACGTCGCGCCCGCTCCCGCGAGGCAGCAGGCGAAGTTGCCGTGAGAGAATCACCCGGCGCCGTCAGAGAGTGACGTCGCCGCAGCAATGCGTCAGGCGACATAACCGTCACATCAGAGGAGGTCATATGCCAACGCGAACCGCCTCAACTCTCGGTCGGTGTTCTTCGCACCGGCTGCTGCTGTCGGGCCTTCTGCTACTGACGGCGTTGTTCGCGTTAGCCGGCACGGCGATCGTCTCCGCGCACGCTCGCTATGACCACTCCA
>JBBRGK010000264.1:0-5218 GCA_038240805.1 Dehalococcoidia bacterium
AGACCGGACTCTTCTGCTGCGAGCTTGACCGGAGACGGAACGAGTCGGTGGCCTCGCCCCGAAGGCCGATCGGGCTGGGTATATACGGCGGCAACGGCATATCCGCGAGCAAGCAACGCCCGGAGCGACGGCACGGCGAACTCCGGCGTGCCCATGAATACGATACGAATTCCACCTGCTGTCATGGGACAAACGTCGGCGAAGCGACTATGGGACGGGGCATTAGTATCGCCTTGTGTCCAGGGACCACCCTTCGATGCCGATGAAGCGGTCTGCCGGGCTCGAGATTAGTCCGAGTTGCACGCCATCGAGGCGTTGGGGCAGCACGTACACGTAGCGCGGGAAGAACAACACGATTGCCGGAACGTCCTTGCGAAAGACGGTCGCAAACTCGCCGTAGATCTGCGCCCTGGCACTGAGGTCAGCCGTTTGACGCGCGGTTTCTAAAAGTTGATCGGCCCGGTCACTCGTATATCCGCTGAGGTTGCGTCCCTGTTCGGTGCGTTGGGAGCTATGCCAGGCGGGGAAGGGATCGGGATCTGGTCCCGGGTCCCAGCCGAAAAGAACCGCCTCGTACTTGTGCGGCAGGAGCACATCGCCCAACAGGGCAGCCTCATCGAGCGTTTGCACGTTTACTTGAACGCCGATCAGATTCCATTCGCGCGCAATTTCGGCGGCAAGCTCCTGTCGCTGCGCATCACCGGTTGTTTGCAGGCTAAAGTTGAGCGAGATTCCCCGCCGGCGCATCACCCCGTCTGCGCCTGGTATAAAGCCGGCGCGCTGTAAAAGCACTCGGGCAGCGGCCACGTCGGCGTTCTGTGGCGTTTCGGTTCCTGCCCAGGTGCCTGGCGGCAGTGGCACGTCCGCTGCGGTCGCCTGACCCGCCATGATCTTCTGCACTATGAGGTTTCGGTCAGTCGCGAGGTTGAGCGCCTGACGCACGACGGGGTCCTGAAACTGCGCGATGTTGAGATTCAGATACACGAGGCTATAGGCCGAGCGCTCGCCCGCGATAAGCGTGTGACCGGACTTCCGCATGGCATCGAGCGCTGCCGGTGCGAGCGGCGGCGGCAGGATACCGCCATCGACGGTGTGCGAGCGCAGCGCGGACAGAAGCGATTCATTATTCGGCAGAAAGCGCAGGGAAATCCGCTCAAGGTAGGGGACGCCAAGGTAGTAGCCAGGGTAGCGCCGCAGCTCCGCTGCAGTGCTGCCAATCGAAGTGAGCACGAATGGGCCGGTGCCGATGGGATGGCGGTTGAACGCGTCGTTCACCAATTGATCGGGCGAATCTCCGCCGAGCAGGTGCTTCGGCAAGATTCCGGCAGCACTGTAGGCGAGGAACGGTGCAAAGGGAGAACTAAACTGAAACAACACGGTGTAGGCGCCCAGTTTTTCGACGTGAGCACGGCGCCAGACTTCCGCCGTTGCTGGATCGCCCTTCACGCCAGGAGCCGCGAATGCACCCGCCGTGAATACAACATCGTCGGCAGTGAACGGCTCGCCGTCCTGCCATAGGACGTCGCGCCGAAGCTCAAAGGTGAAGCTTGTACCATCTGCGGACGTGACCCAGTTCACGGCGAGATCGGGCTGCGGCTCACCCGTCGGGCCGGGGCGTGTAAGCCCGGAAAATACGAGGCTGGCAAGGTCGGCTTCCGGACCGTCGCTGGCCGCAAATAGGGGATTTATCCGTTCGGGCGCCGTGCCGATGACGCCTTCAACATAGCGACCGCCTGCGGCCGGCAGGACGCCGCTGCCCGGACCGCCTGACGCCGCCGCCCAGCTGATCAGGATCAGCGGCACGCCGGCAGCGAGCAGGATCAAGGCCCAAACGCGGCGCGAACGAAGGTAACGAATCAACCGGACCAGGGAACTCATCGACCTATCCCGCTGGGAGAGCTGGGATTCATAAACGTACGCCGCGCTGCAATGACGCGGTCTATCCTGCGGCCCGAACACTGAGAATCGAGACGACAATGAAGAGGACGATCAGCACGATAGTGAGCTGAAAAAGCGTCTTTTCAATACCGCGCCGGGTGCGGAACACGGAAGTTTGTCCGCCCAGACCCGCGCCGAAGCCGGAGCCTTTTGCCTGCAACAGCAGCACGATTGAGAGCGCAACAGCAACGATCAACTGCGCGATGTTGAGTGTCGTATCCGATCCGAGGGCAAGAAACATGTGAAGCGTGTTCTCTCTGTAGGTGATGTGTGAACGCTGAGGAATAAATAGGGAATCCGGTGATCGTCAGAGGGCGCCTGCGCCTTTAGGCGGCGGGTTTCGGATCGTCAACGACCGCCTGACCACGATTATGGTACAGGCGCAGAATAGCGGCGGCAAGTTTCGCCGGGTCGTGCTGGTAGCGGTTCGCCTCGCTGATCACGTCCATTTCAACGATGCGCGGGTCGCGGTTCACGCCAGTCGGCACACGTACCGGCTCCGAATGCCAGTCCTCGGGCAGGTCAGACGTGACGTTGCTGTTGGCGATAACGTAGTGGAAGAGGGCACGTCCAACGTGGCCTTCGAGCGCAGTGATGTGATCAGTGACGGTGAAATTGTCGGTTTCGCCGTGCTGAGTCGCTACGTTGCTGATGTAGATCTTCAGCGCCTCCGACGCCCGCACCGAGTCCATGATGCCACGCACCAGCAGGTTGGGCAGCACACTGGTGTAAAGGCTGCCCGGTCCAAAAACGATCACGTCTGCGTCAAGGATGGCGCGCACGGCATCCGGGTGAGGCAGCGCATCTGCCGGCTCAATGAAGACTTCGCGGATGCGCCGATCGAGGTGGCCGATCGCCGATTCACCGCGCACCCGTTCTCCGTCCTCAGTTAACGCCGTCAAGGTCACGTCAGCGAGCGTGGACGGGATGATCTGGCCCCGGGTGGCGAGAACGCGGCTGGTAGCGCGGATCGCTTCCTCGAAACTGCCCGTCACTTCGCTCATCGCCACGATGAAGAGATTGCCAAAGCTATGGCCTTCGAGGTCGGTGCCCTCTGGAAAGCGGTACTGAAACAGACTGCGCATAAGAGGTTCGGCGTCGGCAAGTGCCCAGATGCAGTTGCGCACGTCGCCGGGCGGCAGCACGCCGAAGTCGCGCCGTAGCCTGCCTGAACTGCCGCCATCGTCGGCAACCGTAACCACGGCGGCCACGTTCGGAGTGACCTCCTTCAGTCCGCGGAGCAAAGTAGAGAGCCCCGTGCCGCCGCCGATAGTGACGATGCGTGGTCCGCGAGTAGGGAAACGGTAGCGGTGCACCTGGTCAACGATTGAGGATCCGTTTGCAGTCGAAGCGGTGGTGAACGGCGCCAGCAGCGCTGCGCTGAGCTTCCACACCGCGACGCCCATGCCGCCGACCGCAAGCAGCATGAACAGCAACGCCCGCAACCAGCGGGTCAGAAACTGCAAAGTAAGGTAATAGAAGATGCCGGGAAGGTGGTACGACAGGTAGGCCTCGCGCAGCAGGTAGGCGATGCCCAGTCCCATCAGGGCAATGCCCATGATCAGCAGCAGCACCCAGCGCTTAACGTGCATGCCGGGATAGAGCCACTTGAGCAGATTGGAGTTCTGTAACGAACGCCTCACGTCGCGACTGCTCATTCCCGGCCTACCCTCATCGCAGCGTCCTTTCCAGGGCGATGCCTACGCGTTAAGCAGGCGTTCCAGGACTTCGCGCACGGCAGCGGCATTGGCACGTTTGTTTGTCTCTCGCATCACCTGGCCAAAGAGCACATTGATCGACTCACGCTTGCCGCCACGATAGTCTGCCACGGGACGGGGATTCGCGTCGATAACGTGTTTTGCGACCTCCTCGATCGCCGCGAGGTCGGTGATCTGCGTCAGGCCGCTCTGCTCGACAATTACCTTCGGCGCCTGGCCCGTTTCAAACATCGTCTGAAAGACCTGCTTTGCAGCCGCACTCGTGATCGCCCCGGCGTCAACCAGGGAGACCAGCTCACCGAGCTGCTCGGGCGGGGTCTTGACGCCGCCAAGGGGAACTGCGCCGGCGTTCATCAAGCGTGCCATGTCGCCCAGCATCCAGTTGCTGATGGCCTTCGCCCGCGACGCCAACCTGCCGGAACTCTGGCCGGCATTCAACGCCGCTTCAAAGTAGTCCGCCCTGGCCCGGGATTCTGTGAGTTGGTCGGCGTCGTGCGGCGGAAGTTCGAAATCTTGCTCATAGCGGCGACGACGAGCGGCCGGCAGTTCCGGCAGCATCGCCTGGATCTGCGCTACCCGCGCCGGCGAAACAGATGCTGGCGGCAGGTCCGGCTCGGGAAAGTATCGATAATCGTGGGCCTGTTCCTTGCTCCGCTGAGAAACTGTCTTACTTTCGTCGTCCACCCAACCCCGCGTCTCCTGCTCGATTCGCTCGCCGCGGTCGAGCATGCCGGCCAGTCGCTCCATCTCGAACTGGATCGCGTGGTACACAGAGCGGAAACTGTTCATATTCTTGACTTCAACCCTGGGGCCGAGCTCAGGGTCCCCGAACCGACGCAGGCTGACATTCGCATCGCAGCGAAAGTTGCCTTCCTCCATGTTCGCCTGGCTGACGCCGATGTATCGCAGGATTCGTTGAAGCCTGACCAGATACTCGCGGGCCTCTTCCGGGCTTCTGAGGTCGGGGTCGCCGACGATTTCCATCAGGGGCGATCCGGCCCGGTTGACATCAATCAGGGTAAATCCCTCGCCGTCGCCGCCGTCAAGGTGCCGGGACGTTGCGGTGTCCTCCTCCAGGTGTACCCGCGTCACACCCACCCTGTGCTCCTCGCCATCCGCGCCGATATCGAGCCAGCCGCCGACGCAAAAGGGAAGGTCGAATTGTGAGATCTGGTAGCCCTTCATCAAATCCGGATAGGGGTAATTCTTCCGGTCAAACTTGGAGAACTCCGGAATGTTGCAGTTCAGCGCGAGTCCGGTCATGATCGTGTACTCGACCGCCTTTTCGTTGACGACGGGCAGGACTCCCGGCATACCCATGCAAATGGGGCAGGTGTGCGTATTTGGCTCGCTGCCGCTGTAGTTTGCCGGGCAGCCGCAGAACATTTTGCTGTTGGTCTGTAGCTGCACATGTACTTCGAGGCCAATAATGGTTTCGTAGCTAATGGGCACTGTCGTCATGGTCTGTGCTAATCCTCCTCGGCAAGCATGGCCAGGCGCCATAGGGTCCGGTACCCAGGGCGGGAGTCGAACCCGCACGCCTCGCGGCTGCGGATTTTAAG
>JBBRGK010000265.1:0-5176 GCA_038240805.1 Dehalococcoidia bacterium
CTTCTCTTCAGTCTTCCATACTTCCGCGAATTTCGACCCTGTCGAAGGCTGCTTCACCAGCGGCATCATTGCTGGTTTGGTCTGGAATTGACCAAAGTGCATGGTCAGGCACGGGATCGTCTGCAGTGCGCGAAGATAGACTTGTTGCCGCTGTGGTTGCTGTGGATCGCCGGGCCTGGGCTTGACCCGCGCAGTAAAGAAGCGAATGCGGTTGATTTGATTCTGCGGGAGGATGCGCTGGCAGAGTGCGAGCAGATCTAGCCAACGATACGGCGTGTCCTTTAAGCAGCCGTAGTAGAGGTTAAAGGAGTCAACGTAGACGGTGGTTTTCACTGACGGTCCAGAGAATTAGCGAAGGCCGCCCGGCGAACCGAGCGGCCTTCGCGCCATGCCGCCGAAGCAACATGGGGGATGTGTTTATGGTATGGCGTAGATGGGCAAACGTGCAATGGCAGGGAGATCGGATAGGTCAAGTAGCGCTCATTCGCAGTTGCGCTGCTATACGAAGCAATGATAGGAAATAGAACATCAGTTCTTATAGCCTTGTGGAGGATGGATGCTCCGGGGAGATGCCAGTAGCGCACCGTATATCGAGCTGCACTGTCACAGTG
Source organism: Dehalococcoidia bacterium (assembly GCA_038240805.1). Lineage (GTDB taxonomy): Bacteria > Chloroflexota > Dehalococcoidia > CAUJGQ01 > CAUJGQ01 > JBBRGK01. Next base: position 612 of record JBBRGK010000265.1, read on the forward strand.
CCTTCTCGCTGCGCGAAGGTGCCTCGATGCCCGAAGAGCTTGTCCTGCGTGCCCGGGAACTCGGCTATCCGGCACTGGCGCTCACCGACCACGATTCTCTCTACGGCGCAATGGAGTTCGCTAAGGCCGCCCAGGCCTGGGGCGTGCGTCCGATTACCGGCGCCGAGCTCACCCTGGCAGACGGACATCACCTGACCTTGCTTGCCGCCACTCGCGCCGGCTACAGCAATCTCTGCCGGCTGATAACCGCTGCCCGCCAGAGCAACCGCCTGGAGCCGCGGCTTGACCCGGCCTTGCTGCCCGCATATGCGGAGGGGTTGATTGCCCTGTCCGGCTGCCGGCGGGGCGAGGTTGCGCGGCAGGTGGCAGCGGGTGACCTGACTGCCGCCGAAGCCACCCTGCGCCGCTACCGCGACTGGTACGGGCAGGACAGCTTCTACGTCGAGCTGCAGCAGAACCTCGTCTTTGGCGATACCCACCGCAACGCGGTCCTCGTGGAGCTGGCGCGGCGGCTAAGCCTGGAGGTCGTGGCCACGAATAACGTCCACTACCACCAGCGGGAACGGCACCAACTACAGGATGTGCTGGTTGCCATCGGTCACCGCACCACGCTGGACGGCAGTCACCGCCAACGCCGGCCTAACAGTCACTTTTACCTCAAAAGCGCTACCGAGATGGCGGCGTTGTTCCGAGACCTGCCCGAGGCGATCACCAACACCGTGCGCATCGCCGAGCGCTGCAGCTTCAACCTCGCCACCGACCTGGACTACGCCTTCCCCGACTACGAGACGCCGAGCGGCGAAACGCAGGACGAATACCTGGCTCAGCTTTGCGGGGAGGAGCTGCCGAAGCGGTATGGCCCGTTCCTGCCTGTGCTGCGTCGCCGTGCCGATGAACGGCTCAAGGAAGAGCTGCGACTGATTGAGAAGCACAACCTCGCCGGCTTCTTTCTGCAGTACCGGGATCTGCTCGGCATGGCCCGCGATATCGCCGACGAGCTGGCAGCAACGGACCCCACCGCAGCACCACGCCGCGGCCCTGACCGGCCCCAGCCGGGACGGGGCCGCGGCTCCTCGGTAAGCTCCATCGTCTGCTATCTGCTCAGCCTCTCGCACGTGGACCCCGTCGCCACGGAACTGTTTCTCGGCCGCTTCTTAAATGAGGAGCTCGCCTCGGTGCCGGACATCGACCTGGACTTTCCCCGCGCTGTGCGAGCGGCGCTGCTGGAGCGTATCTTTGCCACGCACGGTGACCGTGCGGCGCTGATCTGCACCTTTGCGACCTACAAGCTCAAGAGCGCCGTGCGTGACGTGGGCAAGGCGCTTGGTCTGCCGGCGCTTGAGCTCGACCGGCTCGCCAGAGAAGCGGGCCACGCCGGCGCCGATGACCTGGACGCCGAGATGGCTCGCCTGCCAGGTTACCGCGACCGGCGAGACGTTTCCCTGTGGCAACACCTGATCAGCTTGAGCAAGGAGCTGGCGGGCTTCCCTCGCCACATCAGTCAACACTCGGGCGGCGTCGTGCTTGCCGCTCGGCCGCTGACCGAGATCGTGCCGCTGGAGCCAGCGGCGATGGCGGGACGGGTGCTGTGCGCCTGGGATAAGGACTCGGTGGATGACGCCCGCTTCGTCAAAATCGACGTGCTGGCGCTGGGCATGCTCTCGCTCGTTGATGAGTGCCTGGCGCTCATCTATGAGCACCGCGCTGAAACCATCGACCTGGGGCGCATCGATCATCGTGACGCTGCCGTCTACGACATGATCTGCGCTGGCGACACCATCGGCGTCTTTCAGGTCGAGAGCCGCGCCCAGATGCAGGCGCTGCCGCGCACGCAGCCCAGAACCCTGCGCGACCTCATGGTCGAGGTCGCGATCATTCGACCAGGTCCGATTACCGGCGGCAGCGTCAACCCGTACATCGCCCGCCGGCAGGGACGTGAGCTCGTTAGCTACGACCATCCGCTGCTGGAAGAGGCGCTGGAGGAGACGCTGGGGGTGGTGCTGTTCCAGGATCAGGTGATTCAGGTTGCAATGGCCCTTGCCGGCTTCAGTGCAGGCCAGGCCGAGACGCTGCGCCGGGCGATGAGCCGCAAGCGCTCAGTTGAGGCGATGCGAAGCCTCTGGCCGCCGTTTCTCAGCGGCGCCCTGGCCCGCGGTGTCGATGAAGCTACGGCTAACCAGGTGTTTGAGAAGCTGATCGGGTTTTCCGGGTATGGCTTTCCAAAGGCGCACGCGGCCGCGTTTGGCCTGCTTGCCTATGAGTCGTCCTGGCTCAAATTCCATTACCCGGTGGAGTTCTACGTCAGCTTGCTCAATAACCAGCCGATGGGCTTCTATAGCCCGGCGGTCATTGTGGGGGACGCAAAGCGGCACGAGGTGGAGGTGCTGCCGGTGGACGTCAACGCCAGCCGCAGCCGTTGCACACTGGAGGATGGGGAGGCCGGTAAGGTGCGCCTGGGCTTTCGCTACGTCGAGGGCATCGGGCAGGCAGGGCTCACACGGTTAGAAGAGGCCCGCCGAGAGGGACCGTATCGGTCGTTGCCTGACTTCTGCCGGCGCAGCGGCCTCTCGCGTGCCGCGCTGGAGAACCTGATCGCGATTGGTGCCTGCAGCAGCTTCGGCCTCCATCGCCGTGAGCTGCTCTGGCAACTCGGCCTGGTCTACCGTCCCGAGGTTCACGCCGCCGCTCGCGACGGCAAGCGGCCGTTGCAGGAAGCGCTGCCGTTGCCGGTCGATCAGGACATGGTGCAGCTTCCACCGATGCGCGCCAACGAAGAGGCCGAGGCGGACTACGCGATCACCGGACTGTCGGCACAGTACCACTGGATGCAGTTCTTCCGGCCCGGCTTAGGTGAAGGTGTCGTCAGCAGCCTGCAGCTCGACCACCTGGCGGACGGCGCCCCGCTCAGCATCGCCGGTCTCGTGGTCTGCCGGCAGCGGCCGGGGACGGCCAAAGGGTTTTTATTCGTCACGCTTGAGGATGAATGGGGTCTCTCCAACGTGATTGTGCGCCCAAAGGACTACGAGCGGCAGCGGCTCACCTGGCGGATGGAATCGCTCATCGTTGTGCATGGCACCCTGCAACGGCGCGACGGGGTGACCAACGTCATGGCAGCGCGTGTCGAGCCATTGCAGGCCGGCAATCCGGCAACGCCCAGAGCGAAGAGCTTCCGATGAACGCTCGCACACCGCGCCCGGCAGCTGCTGCGGGCGCACGAGTTAGCTACAGGCGACGGTTCACAGAGGTGGTCGCCGTCGCTATGGTGCAAACCTCGACGCGAACCTGCGTGACCGTCTCCGCCTGCACGCGGGGAGGCAAGCCGTACGTGCGGTTGCAGTCGTTCTACCGGCCGAAGGATGCGGGGGCAGCAGGCTGGCGCCTGGGTAATAGGATTGTGCTGCCGGTGGCCGTGGCCCGAGCACTGCTTCCGCTGCTGGAACAGGCGGCGACGCAAGCCGAGCTGATGCCGAGTGCCCTGCCGGAGCAGCCGACCAGCGAGTAGGATAGCGTATGGGCTCTGGTTCGCGATTGCTGGAGGAGAGGGGTAGAGGGTATGTGTGGTCGCTTCACGTTGGCAGGCACGGCGGACCTCAGCCAGCGCTTCCAGTTGATGCTGGTCTCAGACGAGCCCTGGCCGCAGCCCAGCCCGCGCTACAACATCGCGCCGATGCAGGAGATAGCGACGATTGTTGAGTCGCCTGACGGCCGGCGGCTGCAACCGATGCAGTGGGGCTTTCGGCCGGGCTGGTTCAAACCCGGTGCAAAGCAGCCGCCGCCGATCAACGCCCGCTGCGAGACGCTGCTGGAGCGGCCGATGTTCCGCGGTGCGATCAAGACTGCACGCTGCCTGATTCCCGCCGATGGGTTCTACGAGTGGCAAGTGGTGCCCGGGCAGAAGGCGAAGCAGCCGATGCATATCCAAATGCGGGGTGGCGAGGTCTTTGGCTTTGCCGGCCTGTACACGGTGCGCGAGGACCCGGACAGCGGGCAGCGGCTGGCAAGCTGCGCGATTGTGACGACCGAGCCCAATGAGTTGATGGCCTCTATCCACAACCGGATGCCCGTGATCCTCAATCGGGAAGACGAGGCGCTATGGCTCGACCCGGAGGTGAGAGAAGCCGAGGCGGTGCTGCCGCTGTTGCGCCCCTACGATGCAGACCGCATGGAGGCCTGGCCCGTTAGTCGAGCAGTGTCGTTTGTGCGCAACGATAGCCCTGAGCTCGTTCGACCATTGGAGTGAGTTGAGCAGGATGCTCCAGGGAGATTTTGTCTCAGTGTTCAGCACCCGGCCCTGCGGTACACCGCGAGCCGGTCCTACCGACGAACTGCCACTACCCCGGTGCCCGACCTCGCCTACTCTAAGCGGCAGCGTGAGAGAGCGAAGTGATGGCGACCGACGCCGGGATCAAGCTCATGCTGGACATGGGGTTCACTCGCGTAGAGAGGTGAGTGTGGCGTGGCCGAAGGCGATGTGACCGATGCACTGCAACGCGACGGGCTTACCGATGAACGCATGCCGGCTGCCGTGGACGAGCTGCGGACGCTCATCAGTAGCCGCTATCCGG
>JBBRGK010000266.1:0-5159 GCA_038240805.1 Dehalococcoidia bacterium
ATACCGGCCAATTCAGAGTTCCTCTACGGTCGGCGCAGCGAACAGCGTCTTGCGATACAACGTTCCCGACTTTGTTTTTTCAAGCCGCGGTGTGAGCGTCAGGTCGCCCCGCTCGATTCTGCTCATCAACTCCTGCAGGGCAAAGTGGACGACTTCGGAAGTCGAAATCTCGATTCTGGCCGCGAGCTCACGAATTTGGTCCTGCAACTCGCGGGGCAGATAGTAGGTTCCCTTGTCGGGCAGCACGCGGGCGGGCTTTTTTGGCCGCACGCCCAGACGACGGACCTGCGTCTCGACCTGCTCGCGCTTGAAGGGATCGTCGCCGAGACCCGAGCGGCGGCTCATTGTCATAGTTGTATGTCCTGGCTGCTGAATGTGATCTGCTGAGCATTGCGTACCGAAGCGACAGTCAGCAGGTTGCGTGCGCAATGTGATCGGTGAAGCGGGCGTAGTCCAGCGCGCCGATGGATTGAGGAGCGTACTCAAAGATCGTCTTATGGTGTCCCGCTGCTTCGGAAACTCGCACGTTTTTGCGAATTGGCATAGCCACCGTGCCGCTGTAGTGCTCGGTCAGCATCGACACCGCCTGCCGGCTCTTACGGTCACGCGAGTCGAAAAATGTGGGCAAGATCGCCCGCACGCCGAGACCGTAACCCTCACGTTGCATCTCTCGAACTGTCGCAAGGTGCTCACGGGCGCCGTCGAGCGCAAGGTAGTCGCACGAAACTGGCAGAATCACTTCATCTGCAGCGACGAGAGCGTTGATATTGAGTACATCCAGAGACGGGGCGCAATCGAGCAAAATGAAGTCGTAGTCGTGCAGCACCGGCTTCAAGGCATCCTTCAACAGTTCTTCGCGTTTCCGCCGTGCAGTCAGGATCTCCTTCGCCTCGGCGAGGTTCTTCGAGGCGGGCAGCACGGACAGCAACGGGCGTACCTGATAAATCGCCGACTCGGCAGGAATGCCACGCACAAGCACGTCGAAAACGGTGCGCTCCGGCTCCAGGTTGAAGTACTTGCTGATCTGACCCTGAGCATCCAGGTCGATGGCAAGGGTGCGAAAGCCCGCCGCAGCGAGACCGGCGCCAAGGTTCACCACGGTAGTGGTCTTGCCAACACCGCCCTTCTGATTGGCGATGGCGATGATGCGTGTTGCCAAATGTCCCTCCGCCCGAACCAGCGTGAGACACGCACCGCCGGGCGGTGGCGCCTCTTGCCGGCAGCTATCCCGGTACATCACCGGCATAGCTGTTATAGCATAACAATTCTCGGAGGGACCAGCCGTTAGGTTAAGTGCAGGGTGATTGGAACACGGTCCGCCGCAATCGTCGGTTAAACGACGTGCACGGCGATACGACAGGTTCGACCCAGGACAATCTTATCGCCATCCTTTAGCGGCTGCGGATCGTGGGCGAGTACTGCCCCACCGTTCAGAGTGCTGCCATTAGTGGAACCCAGATCCTCGTATTTCAGCCCATCGCTGTCACGAAATATCCGCCCATGGCGCCGCGAGACCGCATGAACCCGTTCGCCGCCATCGACCACGATATCGTTCCCTTCGAAGTCGATCTCAGGGAATATACCCGCATCGGGATCGCGCCGTCCGACCTGCACGTCATCGGTCGTCAACGTGAACACGCTCGTCGAAGTCGGACCACCGATTTCAAACGTCACGCCGGCGGCAGCGCCGGGGGTGCTTATCGCCGGTGGCGGCATATCAGGTGCAGAAGCTACCTGAACCGGCTGGTCTGCGGACGCTTCCGCAACTGGCATCGCACTCGGGTCCTGAACCACCGACCCTGGCGTTACGGACGGGTGAGCATCGGCGTCGGTGGGGGAACCGCCTGCTGCAGTGGCACCCATTGCTCCGGCCGCAGCAGCACTCGCGGCTGCCGCCGTCAACGGCTCGCCGCAGCTATCGCAGAATGTCCCTCCAGCAGGAGCCGCTGCGGCGCAGTGCGGACACTTCTGCGCCACCGGCGGCGCGTGAAGCAACTGCTGGAATTCCTCGTCTGACATTGCCGACGGTGCTGCCGCTGCGCTAGCAGGCGAGGCAGCGCTTGTGGCTGTGCTTACCGGTGTTGGCGCCCCGGCGCGAGCCGCAAGCTCGGCGCCGCAATCGAGGCAGAACTGCTCACCGGCCGGGTTCTCTTTCCCACAACCTGGACACTTCATCGTACTTCCCTCATCTCCGCCAAAGTGTGCGACGGAACCTTTCGTGCGCCCGCGAATCGCGGCGTACTGTTAGCTCAGGCGCGTGGTGCCGCGTGTCTGATCGCCGGCAAGTTTACGAGTACCGGAAGAGACCTCGCCCTGCCTCACCTCTGTGCTCATTTGCTCGATCGCCGACAGATCCTCCTGTAGCTTGGAGGTCGCGGCCTGATCGCCGCGCGATTGGGCGCTGGAGAGCAGCTTGCCTGTCACCGCCCGCGCCTCGTCAAGCAGTCTGCCGGTCTGTGCGGCCTGCTCACCCGTGAGCCGTCCTGTCTGCGTGGCGACGACTGCCCGTTTGATCAGGTCCGCTTTCCGCAGCTCAGCAGCATAGTGATCCACTTGCACGTTGACCTGTGCCACCAGGGCACGGTCCTCCGTAACTTCCACGAATATCTGACCGCCGGCGGGCCGCTCAGTTTGGCCGGTGATTCCCGCGCCAGGCAGGTCATAGAACAGCTGGATGAAGCCGGGCCGTTTGTTTCCGGGCGTTCCCTGCACCGGCGTCGAGAAGCCGATTAAGAAGTCCCGCTCTTCCTCTGAACTCAGGTTTGGCAGCGAGATACGCACGTTTCGATCGTCAATCCGGTTTAGCTGCAAATCTACAGCGGCCGGGAACACTTGCGACACCTGCCCGATCTGCACATTTGCGATGACAGTCAACTGCAGCGCGGCATTGGAGATCGCGACGCTCTGTGTCTCCTGGAACTCCTGGGTCAGATTATCGACCAGCTGCTGCGAATCCCGGACGTAGCGCGTGTTGCCCCCTGTGCGATCTGCGATCTCGCGCAGTAGCACCTCGTTGTAGGTGTCGCCCACGCCGTAAGTCGAGATCGAAATCGACCGCTCGTTGGCGTAAAAATTTGTCTCAAGGAAGGTCTGAAGAGGCTGCTTGTCGCTGCTGTCGTTCTGACCGTCAGTGAAAAAGATGATCCGGCCCACGGCTCCGGATAGCAGCGGTTGTAGCCCGCGAAATGCCTCGCGCAGTCCAAGCGACATGTAGGTGCCACCACCCGCGCGTACGTTGTCGATCGCCGCGTTCGCCTCGTGTTTGCCCCGATCATCCATCGCCGCTGGCCCGAACGCGGTTGCTGCAGAGGATGAGAACAGGACAAGCATCAACACATCGTCGCCGGTGGCGAGATCGACGATCTCCCGCACGGCATACTTCGCCCACTCGATCTTGGTGCTGCCCTGCATCGATTCGTTCATCGAACCCGACACGTCAAGCACGATCGCCGTCGCCCGCTGAACGGCGCCGCGCTGAACCGGCGCCTTCACGGAAACCAACGCGTAGTTACCGGTGTCCGGGTCGTTAAGCGGCACATATGGCCGTAGTACCTGGGTCGTCACCGTAAATTGATCCGCCACCAGAGCCTCCTCATGCGGTGCTGCCGCCCGGCGGTCGGCAGCGGGAAGATGTCGAATTACGAAGTTTCTACCAGCACCGTGGTGATGTTATCGAACCCGCCCCGTTCGAGCGCGGTCGTGACCATCGACTCGACCGCACCGGCCGCATCGTCCCCGAATCGATAGATCGTCTCCACGAGTTCCAGCTCACTCCCTGCAGGCGCGTCGAAGTACATGTACAGTCCGTCACTGCACAGCAGTAACCGATCTCCTGCGGCAAGCTCGCACCGGAACCGGTCGAAACCCGGGTCGATGCGCGGCGGTTCGCTGCAGCCGAGCCAGCGTGCGATCACATGCGCCCGCCGGTCCGCTTTCGCCTGGGCAAGCGGCATCTGGCCGCTATCCACCATTATATTCACCCACGAGTGATCCTTCGTCAGCGGACGCATTCCTTCTGGCGTGACGCCGTAGGCTCGGGAATCGCCGCACCAGATGCCGGTTGCTGAATTGCCGATCAGGCACACCGCGACCAGCGTCGTTGCACTCGCATCTTCAGTGCTTTCCATCGGCAACGCACAGACCTGCTCTTGTGCCAGGATCCCCGATTCAAGCAGCACATCTTCGGCCCGTTGGAGTGTGAAGTCGCGGTCCGCCCAATGCTGCTCGATTCCGCTTCGTATCGCTTCCACCGCGAGCGCGGCCGCGTCTTCGCTATGTGAACCGGCGCTTACGCCGTCGGCGACGACCGCGAGCGTGACGGGCGTTCCATCCCAGCGGTGCCACGTCCAGACGCCACCTGCGTCCTGGTTCACCGGATGGTGATGACCGATGTCAGTGCGGAAGGCGGTGCGGTGCATCATGACGGCGGGGACGGTCGTGCCCGCGGCAGGCAGCGCCAGCGCATCCGCCCGGCTCACCGGCCTTGCGGCGGGGTCGGCGGCGAGCAGGCGCAGCATGAGACTGTGCCAGGCGGGCGCATAGCCCAACGCATTGCCGGTCAGGGCCCGCACGGTCAGCGCCACTATCTGGGCGTTCGCCGGCCAGGCGGCCACTTCGCGTTCGTCCGCGAGAAGTTCGGGCGGCAGGTAGGCAGGGTCAGCGAGCAGCGGACCCGAGAGCGGCAGAGGAGGCGCTGCTGGTCTGGGCACGAAAACGGCGGTTCCCAGCAGCATGACTGCGGCCGGCGATATCAGAAGCAAGCGATCGGCCGCCGCAGCGCGTTCGGCGAGCAGAAGCAAGCTCTGCAATACCGGCACCGCCTGATCTGCCGGAATGTCGTGCCGATCGAGCGCGGAGAGCCATTCGCCCTGCGGTATGCCCAACACCAGATAGGCGCCTCGTGCCGGATCGGTGCCTTCCGCCAGGATCGCCGGAACCAGCGAACCCTGGCCCGCATCCGGCGACAAGCTCGTGCCAAGCGCCTTCAGGACTGCGGAGTTGTCAGCGAGTTGCTCTGAAGCGCCGAACACGAGCATGCCCGTGATCCCGGCTTCCCCGGCCTCCGGGCGCACGGTGAAAGACTGCGCCGCAGTGCGGGCAACGATCTCAAAACCGGTAAAGCGATCACCGGGCTCAAGGGGAGCGAGGGGAGTGAGGGC
>JBBRGK010000267.1:0-5136 GCA_038240805.1 Dehalococcoidia bacterium
CGCAGCTCGGGGTCCATCGCAGCGATGTACTGGTCCAGGTTCATGCTTGACCTCCGTGTCGCGTCGTTGCCCTGCTCCGCGAGCGGTGTTCTTGACGCGCCGCACCGTATTCTCAGCCAGGGCTCTGTCTCGTGTCCAATCCGACTACGTCGTGCGCCGGATCCGACCATGGCGGAGTTATCGCCGCCGCCGTGATATGCTCCGGCGGCAGGATAATGCGTCCAGTAGAGGTTTATTTCATGGTCGGTCGGTTGCTGCGGGGCTGGCTTTTTGCCCGCGACCCGGCCGCTGTGCGCGGGCGGAAAACTTGCCTGCTGCTGCTGGTTGTGCTCGCCTCCGGAGCCGCCGCGCTCTGGCCGGGCCGGGCGACGCTGCGCAGCACGGCGCAGACACCGCAGACCGTGAGCATCACCAGCTTCGGCGCCGTGCCCGATGGCATCACTGACGACACCGTGGCGCTCAAGAACGCGCTCGCTTCGCTCAGTGCTACCGGCGGCACCCTGCTGATACCGGCGGGCACCTACCTGATCAGCACCGCGACCAGCCATCCCTCTCCTGTAGTACCGGCGAACGTCACTCTGAGGGGCACCAACGCCGTCTTCAAAGCGATGGACTCCGGCTACCAGTTCCTCGATGTCGCCGGCAGCAACGTCACGATCTCCGGCATCACCTTCGACGGCGCCGGGCTCGCCAGCCGCGGCTTGACGATCGATGCCGGCGCCCACAACGTGAGCATCACCAACACCGTGGTCGAGAACATCGGCCAGTCCACCAGTATGCCGAACGCAATGCCGATCGGCATTCGCATCGAAGGCAGCACCTCGGACATCATCATCGACGGGGTGACGGTGCGGCAGATCACCGCCCGCAACAGTGATACCTCACCGCCGTCGCTGGTCGCCCGCGGTATCCTGATCTCGCAGGGCGCCGGCACGTCCACGAGCAGCAACGACATCATCCGCAACAGCAGCTTCAGCGATATCGGCCCCAAAGACGACGGCGACTGCATCGTCATCCAGGACACCGCCTCACCTGCCAACCTGCAGATTCTCAACAACACGTTTACCCGCTGCGCGAAAAGGGCGATCAAGCTGCAGGTGCCGGGCGTGCTTGTCGCCAACAACACGATCAGCAACCCGTTTACGGGGCAGAGCGATAACCCATGCGTGCTGTGCCTGCCGGGGACGGCGCCCTACGGGATGTACGCCGGAATCTCCGTATACGCCTCCAATATCACCCTTCACGACAACTCGATCGGTGGCGGCGGCAGCTTCTACAACGGCATTGAGCTTGGCACCGACCCGGCGGTGACGCTTTCAGGCATCAGCGTGCAGCGCAACAACGTGGTCATGGGGGCAAGCGCACTGGCGACGGGGCAGACGACGAGCCTGATCCGCGCTTTTGGGGCGCTTGCCGGGCCAGTGCTGACCGGGAACACGCTGGATACCGCTGTCTACGGCATCCGCCTCGATGGCGCGGTGAGCAACGGAACGGTCTGCGACAACACGATAACGCACGCCGGCACGCCGCTGTTCGGCGCGGGCTTTTCCGGTGGGGGGCTGGAGGGCTGTGGCCCTGCCGTGACTCCGGGTACGGCGCCGGGCACGTGGACACCGACGGGCGGCATGAGCACCTCCCGCATCTCTCACACAGCGACATTGCTCTCCGGGCTCCCGGGCGGCAAAGTCCTGGTCGCGGGCGGAATCGCTCCCGGCGGGCAGTTCCTCGCCTCGGCCGAGATCTATGACCCCGCTTCCGGTACATGGTCGCGCACCGGCAGCATGAGCAGCGTCCGCGCCTACCACACCGCAACATTGCTGCCGAACGGCAAAGTCCTTGTCGCGGGCGGCAGCTTCGCCATCGGGAGCGTGCTTGCTGCCGCCGAGCTGTACGACCCGGCGGCGGGAACCTGGACCCCCGTACCGGCCATGACCGTGCCCCGACTGGCCCACACCGCGACATTGCTATCAGGGCTTTCGGGCGGCAAAGTCCTGGTCGCCGGCGGCATCGACGCGGCAGGGCGGTCGCTGAACTCTGCCGAGCTGTACGACCCGCTGGCAAACAGCTGGACCGCCACGGCGCCGATGAACACGGCCCACGGCGGTCACACTGGGACGCTGTTGCACGGCGGCAGCGTGCTGATCGCGGGCGGCTATACCGCTTCGAGCAGCAATTCGCAGGCCGCGGCCGAACTGTACGATCCCGGGACCGGCGCATGGAAGCTGACCGGCAGCATGACGAGCCCGCGCGTGGCCCACACGGCGACCTTGCTGCCGGGCGGCAAGGTGCTGGTCGCCGGTGGGGCGAGCGATGCCGGCTATCTCGCCTCCGCTGAACTGTACGATCCCACGTCCGGCGCCTGGACGGCCATCGCTGCCATGAGCGTCGCCCGTCTCTACCACACGGCGACCCTGCTGGAGACGGGTATGGTCCTGGTCGCCGGGGGCAACAGCGCTCCCAGCAGTCCGACGGCCACCACCGAGCTATATGATCCGCAGTCCGGCGCCTGGTCCACAGGCAGCATGAACACCGACCGGGTCTACCATACGGCGACCCTGTTGCCGAGCGGCAGAGTGCTGGTCGCGAGCGGCGCCAGTCGCTTCGGTATCCTGGCCGCGGCCGAGCTTTATAGCACTGCTGGCTCCAGCGCCCCGCCTACGGTCACATATACCGGCAATGTCGGCACCTACGCAGCCGGGCAGATGGTCTCGATTCACTGCGTCGCGGCCGATGCCGGCGGCCCTGGCCTCGTCGCATCTACCTGCGCCGATATCACCGGCCCGGCGTCCAGCTTCCCACCGGGGCTAAGCACGTACGTTGCCACGGCGACCGACGCCGCCGGAATCAGTGCCAGCGGCTCGGTCAGCTTCACCGTGCAGCCCTCTGCCGGACCAGCGCAGCGTATCGCCGACCCGGCGTACTTCGCTCCCGGTCCTCTCTGGGCCCGGCTTGACGGCGGCGCCTCCTCGGTAGGGCTGATGGTGATGAACCCGAACAGCGGCCCGCTCCTCGCTGCGCCGGGTATCAACCCCAGTCCCGACTATGTCGCCGCCGTGCAGAAGGCGCAGGCGAACGGGATCGCCGTGCTCGGCTACGTACACACCAGCCTGGGCACGCGGCCAGGTGCCGACGTGAAGCGGGAGATCGACGCCTACTATCGCTGGTACGGCGTAGACGGCATTTTCTTCGACGAAGCGAGCACGGATTGCAAGCTCGTGACGCCCTACTACGCGGACCTGTACTCCTACGTGAAGGCGCAGCATGCCAAAACATGGGTGGTGCTCAACCCTGGCACCGCTACCCCCGAGTGCTACGTCTCCGTGAGCGATGTGCTGGTGACGTTCGAGGACAGTTACGATCACTACCTCACGGCCTACGCAGAGCCGCAGTGGATGGCAAGTTATCCCCCCTCCCACTTCTGGCATCTGGTGCACACAGCGCCGGACGAAGCCTCGATGCAACGCGCCGTCGCCCTGTCGCAGCAGCGCCGCGCCGGCTGGATCTACGTCACTCCTGACAGCATGCCCAGACCCTGGGGTACGTTGCCGCTGGACCTGTACTGGAGCGACGAACTGGCGGCTGTGCAACAGCCCGCTGCGCCCGGGTATTTCACCTCGCTCGACCCGGCGGCCTGGCATGTCACAGACATCGGCAGTGCTGGTGAATCGTTCCCCTGCCCCGGCGTGGCGATCGACGGCTGTCGCGCGGGCAACGTGACAGCGACGTCTGCGAACGCTGCCGCACCGGTGAGCCTCCAGATCGGAATTCCGGCGCCACCGGCGAGCAGCGGCGGCCAGGTGGTTTCGGTGCAGGCCTACCAGTCGGGCACGTTTGAAACGAGCCTGCGGGCGGCAGCATCACATCAGGCGATCAACGCCATGTTCCTCTATAACTTCGCCAGCCAGGATGAGATCGACGTCGAGGTGACGTTTGACTCAACGCAACACGATGCGTTGGGAACCGGGGCAGGCCCGACCTGCGGCAGCCGGCCTGCAACAGCGTCATGGGCGGTCTGGGTGACCATCTGGCACGCGGGCATCTGCCGCGAGCACAGCGAGTTTCCGCTGGCCAAGCCGCTGGACTTCCATACCTACACGATCGACTGGCAGGCCACAGGCATCCGCTTCCTGCTCGATGGCTCGCTGCTCCAGCCGGCGTCAGCCCCGCTCGCATCTGCGGGCATGCGGCTCGTCTATAATGCCTGGCTGCCCTGCTGGAAAGATTCCGTACGCTGGCCCAAGCGCGCGACCGGAGCTTGCCAGAATGCGGGTCTCGGCGGAGGACTGGACCCTGCCGCCGGGGCGATGGCCGTGAAATGGCTTTCATATCAAGCAGTCGCCGCACCGGTTGGGATCGGCAGCCTGACGCCAGCGATTACGACGGCAGACGGACCGGACTTCACCCTCACAGTGGATGGCCATTCCTTCAGCGCATCGAGCGCGATCAACTGGGCCGGAACAGCGCTCACAACCAGCCGCATCAGCGCCTCGCGCCTGACGGCAACAGTGCCGGCCTCCCTGATTGCAAGTACTGCGGGCAGCGCCGATGTCAGTACGGCGCTTGTGACGGTCAGCGACAGCGCCACGGGCGCGACAAGCGCGCCGGTGCCGTTCGTGATCACCGCCGTCGCGGCCTCCGCAGCGCAGGCGGCGTTGGTTGCGCCGGGAGCGAGCGGCGCCGTGATAGCAGCGGCGGCACAGCCCGGCTCGCCTGCCGTGAGCGCGACCCTGACGAACGGCGCCGGCAGTGGCAGCGGCGCCGTCGTGACCGCCGCGACCTACGGCGGTGCACCGCCATCGCCGGCCGGCCTGATCAGCGCCGGCGGCTACACCGATCTCCACGTCTCAGGCGCTTCCCCCGGCTCATCGCTGTCGGCGACCTTCTTCTATCCAGCTGCCGTCACACCCGTACCACAGTTGCTCTTCTGGGATGGCACGGCCTGGTTGCCAGTGGCCGGCAGCGGCGGCCTGGTTCCGAGCGTGGTCTTTGCCCCGACCGGATCGGCCTATGGCGGCAGCTTCACGGTCACGCTTGACGGCACCAGCACGCCGGCCCTGGCGCAGGTTTCCGGCACCCGCTTCGTTGTGGGACGGCGTGATCGGATACCACCCGTGAGTAGCGCTGTGATAACACCGA
>JBBRGK010000268.1:0-5135 GCA_038240805.1 Dehalococcoidia bacterium
GCCACGGGCAGCCCTGCGTAATCGGCGAGCCATTCAACGCCGGGCTGCAGAAGCGATACGGTTCCGCGAAACTTGTTAATGATCGTGGCAGCCACCAGTGCTCGTTCCTCCGCCTGCAGCAACTGCAAAGTGCCAACCAGATGGGCAAACACGCCGCCGCGGTCGATGTCGCCAACGAGCAACACGGGAGAGTCCACATATCGCGCCACGTTCATATTGGCGATGTCGCCTGCTCTGAGGTTGATCTCAGCCGGACTGCCAGCGCCTTCAATGACGACGATGTCGTACTGCTCACGCAGTCGGTCCAGGGACCGGGTGACGACCGGCCAGAATGCGCGCTTGCGGGAGATAAAGTCGGAGCCGCCGATCACGCCGTCTGGCTTGCCGAGGATCACAACCTGAGACCGGTGGTCAGCTTCAGGCTTCAGCAGAATTGGGTTCATCTCGGCCACTGGCTCGATGCCGGCGGCTTCCGCCTGCACGGCCTGAGCGCGGCCGAGTTCGAGTCCGTCCGCCGTGACGAATGAATTGTTGGACATATTCTGTGCCTTGAACGGCGCCACAGCGTACCCGTCCTGGTGGAGGATCCGGCAGAGAGCGGTGGCAAGCAGGCTCTTGCCCACCGACGAGGCAGTGCCCTGAAGCATGATCGTCCGCGCTCGTGAACTCATGAGCGGGCGATGGACCGCGACCTGCGAGGTCTGGTGTGACCACAATCGTTGAGCAGCGTAACCAGCGGCCGGTCACCGTATAGCTCAACGATGCTGACGCTGCAGTTACCCGTGGCGAGGCGGAACATGTTGCCAACGGACATTCCGAGCAGATGTGATAGCAGGAGTTGCAGTGTGCCTCCGTGGGCGGCGATGAGCACGGTTTCACCGAAGTGGCGGGCAGCGATCTCCTCGGCTGCGGCGATCACCCGCTCGCGCGCTACCGGAAGCGGCTCTCCTCCGGGTGCGCAGAAACCTTCGTCGTTGGCCAGGAAGCGTTGGATCTGCTCGGGCCAGGCGGTTCGCACCTCAGCGAACGTCTTGCCTTCCCAATCGCCAAAGCTCAGCTCACGCAGGCCAGATTTGACCTGCACCGGAATATCTCGGCCGCGCAACGTGATTTCGGCCGTTTCCCGCGCCCGCGACAGATCGCTCGAGTATGCGGCTGTGATCGGCTCATCGCGCAGGCGCCGGGCGAGCGCTCTTGCCTGCGCACGCCCACGTTTCGTTAGCGCAACATCGCTGTGCCCTGAAAACCGGCGGCCCTCGTTGGCCACTGTCTCCCCGTGGCGCGTCAGAATCAGCCGAACAGGCGGCATTGTTCCTCCCTTTTCGTCGTCATCGCTGGTCCTGATCTCGCAACTCGAGCTCTAGCGCCTCTATCAGAAGCGAGCACTCGTCCGCGTTGCGCACGCCAATTCGAATATGTTTCGGCAGTCCGAACGAGGTGCAGTCGCGCACGGCGAACCCTCGGCGCAGCAGAGCGGTGCGGAGCGCGGCCGCGTCCGGCACTTCGACCAGCACAAAATTCACCGTGCCTTCGTGAATGACGAGATCGAGGCGACGTAAACCGTCGACCAGTACACGCTTTCCTTCGGCCACTGCGGCTCGCATGCGCGGCAGGTACTCTTGATCATCGAGCGCGGCCAGACCTGCAGCCTGAGCAACGCTATTGACGCTCCACGCCGGTTGCAGCCGCCGAACAGCGCCCACCACATCCGGGTGCGCGACAAGATATCCCAAACGGAGACCCGCCAGTCCGTAGTCTTTGGTCATCGACCGAACCACCACCACCCTGCCCTTCCTGGTGAGGTCGAGCGAGCTCCACGGCTCTTCCAGAAAGCCGATGTAGGCCTCATCAAGGAGAAGCGGGCCCGAGATGAGGGCGTTAGCGAGCGTCCGAACGTCGTCGTGGTCCACGTATACCCCGGTCGGGTTGTTCGGATTGCAGAGAAACACGAGTGGCGGCGACACACGTCGTAAAACGTCGGGTTTGTTCTTCAGGTTCCACCGGAAGCCGCGATGAGCCTGAGCCTGCCAGGGATAAACGGTGCCGCCCGCAAGGTCAGTTGCCACAGCGTACTCGCCGAAAGTTGGCGCCAAAACGATCGGCCGTTGTCCGCTGCGCACGAAAACCCGTGTCACGAGATGAATCAGTTCCGTGGAACCGTTGCCAACCATAATGCACTCTGGGGGCATGTCGAGTCGCTGCGACAGAGCGGTGACCAGCGTGGTGCTCAGAGGGTCGGGATAGCTGGTCAGATCAGCTGCGGCTATCGCTGCGGCCACGCCTCGGGGGGGACCAATTGGGCTCAGGTTGACGCTGAAGTCAATCACCTGACCCGGCAACAGCCCCGCAGACCTGATCTCATGGTTCTGCACACCTCCATGTGTCGTCGGGGCGCTCATCGGCGTGCCGCCAGCATTCGCGCCATGAGGGCCGAACCTGCGAGAAGGAAAGCGCCGGTCGCGGCGAAGACAACGAGCCTGCGTGCAGCGCCGATGTCAGCGGCTACTGGTCGCCGGCCGGATGGATTCAGCACGTAGTGACCCTGCTTTTCAAGTTGTACGCCGAGCGCCGCCGCCACCGCACCCATCGTCCAGCCAGCGTTCGGGCTCGCAGTGACGCGCCGGTTGTCCGTTGCACCTTGCCAGGCCGCGCGACACGATCGCCCGGCTAGCGGTGCCACAGCGGCCAGCAGGAGCGCAGCAAGCCGGGCTGGTATGAGATTGGCCCCGTCGTCGAGCCGTGCGCTCGCTTTACCCAGGTACTCGTAATGGCCGCGGTACCCGATCATGCTATCAAGCGTGTTAACGGCGCGGTACCAATAAGCGCCAGGCAGCCCGCCGAGCACGAAAGCAAATAGCGGTGCCAACACGGAATCGGTCAGATTTTCCGCAACAGATTCGATCGCTGCGGCGGCGAGCAGCGGCTCATCGAGAATTGCGGTCTCGCGGCTAACCAGAGCGGCAGAATCACGCCGTGCCTTGCGCAGGTTTCCGCGTTCGAGGGCGGACTGAATTGTCGAGGAGGCGTCCAGGAGTGCCCGAACCGCAAAGGCCGGCTTGAGCGCGAGGGCGAGGGCGGGTAGCCGCACGGGCGTTGGCAGCCGCGATAGACTCCTCTCAACGGCAGCAGCTGTGGCGCTGACCGCCGCCGGGATGCCAATCGCCAACAGACCACCATAAAGCAGCTCAGGCACATCTCCTCGGGGCGCGGCACGGTCAGCGGCCGCGATGAGCCGTCCTATGCCTGCCACTGGATGGAGCGCATCAGGCAGCTCTCCAAACAGCACATCGACCAAGGCAGCCCCCGCCAGGACAACCATTGCATCGAAGCGAGAAGGCGCCTGGTTCATAGCCACGGCCGGAACCAGGAGTGCGATTGAAGTCCAACGGCAATCACAAGCGCTGCTACCTGCGCCAGCTGGCAGGCGGCGCCGAGGACATCGCCAGTGATACCGCCGGCCCTGCGGCGCGCGAAGACCGCGAGGAGAATCCCAACTCCCGCCCCGGCAAGGAGCAAAAGAAGACCGCTGGCGCCAAGGATGACGGCCACAATCGCAGCCGACGAAGCCAGCGCGCAGGCGCCAACCCACGATCGCGCCGCAGCAAAGAATCCGACCGCAAGGCCATCGCGCCGCGCGTACGGCGCCGTCGCGGCGGCAACGACCATCGCCGTGCGACCGACCACGGGCACTGCTATCAACGTTGCACCTCGCGCCGGGCTTTGAAGGCTTTCGAGGCAGGCAAAAGCCAGCAACAGATAGAAGCCAACCGTCGCAACGCCGAACGCACCTGTGCTGCTGTCGCGCATAATTTCAAGCCGCCGCGCTGGCGAATGCAGACCAAGCAGTCCGTCGGCGCTGTCGGCAAGTCCATCCAGGTGCAGCAGTCCGGAAATACCCTCGAGGACGACCAGGACGAGCACCGCCTCTGGCGCCATCGGTATCCTGCCCGAGAGCAGGCGGTCCCAGCCAGCCAGAGTGAGCCCGATAAGCAGCCCGATCGTGGGATACCAGAACTGCGACCGGGCGAGAGCCGGGGCACTGGCGAGGGCGGCGTGGCGCCACCGCAATACGGTCAGGAACTCGAACGCCAGCCGCGCCGACGGCATGCGATTATCCGAGGGCGTCATGCCTAACCTTCGCCCACGGTTGCCTCATCACTGCCGGATACACCCGCTTCGTCAAAGGTCGCCATCTCGTCGAGCAGGCGGGCGGACGCTTCAAGCAGCATGAGCCCCAGGGCAGCCCCCGTGCCTTCTCCGAGACGCATGCCGAGGTCGAGCAGGGGAGCCAGACCAAGATGGTGCAGTGCCGCCTCGTGGCCGGGTTCAGCCGAACGATGGGCAGCCAGCATGTACTCCTGTGCCAACGGGGCCACGCCCGCCGCAATCAGGGCGGCGGCGGTGGCGATAAAGCCATCGATCACAACGGGCCGGCGTCCGGCGGCAGCACCCAGACAGACTCCGGCCAGAAAGCCGATCTCGAAGCCACCAACGCCGGCGAGCACACCGATCGGGTCGGTCGGATCCGGCTGGTTGACGGTGATGGAGCGCTCGATGATTGCGATCTTTTCGGCGAGCCTTGCGTCGGACACCCCGGTTCCCCTGCCGGTTACAGCGGATGGTGCCATCCCCGAAAAGACGGCAGTGATCGCGGCCGAGGGTGTGGTGTTGCCGATCCCCATGTCGCCGATGCCGATAGCGTCAGCACCAGCCGTGATCTGATCGGCCGCAAGTTCGGCGCCAGCCAGCAACCGCTCGATCGCTCGTGAGCGCGTCATTGCCGGACCGCGGCTGATGTCGTCTGTGCCGGCACCGGCTGAGCGTCGCAGAAGATGAGGATGATCCGGCAGCGGCGCGGCCACACCTGCATCGACGACCACGATTCGCGCTCCTGCCTGCCTCGCGAGCACGTTTACGGCCGCTCCGCCGCTGAGAAAGTTCAGCACCATCTGCGCGGTCACGGCCTGTGGGTAGGCGCTGACGCCCTGCAGGGCCACACCGTGGTCGCCTGCGGCGGTGATGATTACTTTGTCGCGAATGGCGGGTCGCTCCTGGTCGCGGATACCGGCGAGCCATATAGAGAGCTCCTCCAGCCGTCCCAGTGCGCCAGGCGGCTTCGTGAGCCGGTCCTGACG
>JBBRGK010000269.1:0-5123 GCA_038240805.1 Dehalococcoidia bacterium
GGCTGTGGTCTGGTCCTGTGATACGCCGGGAGGCGCGAACGACATCAGATTCTCCTGCGAAATCCCCGGCGGGAGCATCAATTCATTGTAACCGATATCACGGATACCCCCTGCCTCTCATGCTGTCGTGCTCTGGTTAGACGTTGTAAGCGACGGCATTTGCCGCCTATGCTTCCTCTGTGCCGGACCGGCGGCTGCTTCGCCGGGCGCACCGCTTGTGGCCTTCGTGCCATAGAACCGCGTCCTCGGTGGGCGTGCAGGACCATATAGCGTGCGTGTACTGGTTGCGCCACAGGAGTTGAAGGGTAGCCTCACCGCTGCCGCCGCCGCTTCTGCTATCGCCGCGGGCATTGCTCGCGGACTGCCCGACGCGGTGATCGAGTTGCTGCCGCTCGCCGATGGCGGCCCCGGCACGCTCGATGCCCTGGTGGCCGCCCGCGACGGCGAGGTCAGAACTGCGACGGTCAGCGGGCCGCTCGGCGAGACTGTGCTGGCCCGATATGGCATGCTAGGCGATTCAGCGGTGATCGAGACGGCGGAAGCGTGCGGCCTGGTGCTGTTACCACCCGACCGGCTCGATCCGGCAGCGGCCACGACGTACGGCGCGGGTGAGTTGATCCGCGCGGCGCTGGACGCGGGCGTGCGCCGGTTCCTGCTGGGTATCGGCGGCAGCGCCACGAACGACGGTGGCGCGGGTTTGGCACAGGCGCTCGGCTTTCTCCTGCTTGATGCAAATGGTGCGGAGATCCCGCAGGGCGCAGCGGCGCTGGCCCGCCTCGACCGTATCGAGGCTAGCGGCGCCGATCCGCGCCTCAGCGCATGCAGCTTCGAAGCGGCGGTCGATGTCCAGAACCCGCTCTGCGGTCCGCAGGGCGCCACGGCAGTCTACGGTCCGCAGAAAGGGGTGCGCCCGGAACAGGTGCAGCCGCTTGACGATGCCCTGCACCGGCTCGGCGACCTGATCGAACGCGACCTCGGCGCAGGAGTGCTCGACCTTCCAGGCGGCGGCGCGGCCGGTGGTCTCGGCGCCGGGCTTGCCGGCTTCCTCGGTGCCCGGCTGCGGCCGGGCTTTGCGATTGTTGCTGAGGCGACAGGTCTCGAACTAAAGATCGCCGCCGCCGACCTCGTGATCACCGCCGAAGGCAGGCTCGACGCTCAGACCGCGTTCGGCAAGACGATCGCGGGCGTCTCAGCGCTTGCGCTAGCTCATGATGTGCCGGTGATCGCTCTGGCGGGCGGGATCGCAGCGGATTTCACGCTCGCCTCCGTCCCCGGCCTCACCGCCGCGTTTGCGATCACCTCTCGCCCGATGACGCTGGCTGAGGCACAGCAGAGCGCCGCATCGCTGTTGACGGCGGCAGCGGAGCAGGTGGCGCGGGCGGTTGGAGCGTTCACTGGACCGGCGGCTGGCCGGGTGTAGAAAAACTCAGCACCTGACGCTCGGTAATGTGCGATAGAATAGCAGGCGAGGTTACCAATTATGGTTCGCAGGGCAGACCAAGCAACCACAACCGCCGCAGAGCTTGTTGAGGCAGCTGAGCACGTCGCACGCAGCGGCAAACGGCGCGTTGTTCGTGCCCTGGGAAAGCCACTGGCTATAGTGCCCCTCGCAACTCTTGCCGATGAGCCGAAACGACGTGCCAAACCGTTCACGATGAAGGACCCGTTGTGGGAAATTCGCGGCATTGTCGATGGCCCCGGTCCAACGGATGTGGCAGCGAATAAGGACCGGTACCTTGCCGAGGCATACGCCGTCTAAGCATTTCTCACGCATTTGGCTTCGACGACGATTTCAACGTCGCGGGATTCACCGATATTCGACATACTTTTGGTTAACCCCCTGGCGTTACCGTGGGGTCGATTTCCATCGACGTTCGGGGCGGCGGAGGAGGCGGAACGGGGCAGCGAGTGCAGCCGCCTGAGCGAGCAGTCCATAGAGCGGCACCGATGCGGCTTGAGGCAGACGCCCCTGTGCTGCCGCTGTGCCTCCTATTATGGCGGTGGCGTAGCCCGCTAGCTGGCCTGCAAACAGCAGCCGGAACAGTGGCTGGCCGGAGAGCGCCGATCCGGCCAGCATGCCAGCGAGCCCGTAGGCCGCGACATAGCGCATTACCTTGTGCGAAAAGAGGATCCAGGCAAACACCGACCGGGCCGGCGAAAACAGGGCTCGCTGCCGCCAAAGCTCTGACATGGCGCAGGTTTGCGTACGCAGCTTGCGCCGGAACTCGTCGCCGTAGCTGCGGGTCGAGGTCTCAAAGGCAACGGCAGCTTCAGCGAAGACGACCCGCTCGCCCGAATGCACAACCTGGAGCGAGATCGACAGGTCGTCGGCGCAACCCTGCGGCGGACGAAACGCCGCCCGCCGAATCGCATACAGCGCCCCGTCAGCGCCCGCCACCGAGTGAAGCAGTCCCTCTCGCCGTTTGATCGCCGCCTCGTAGGACCAGTACGTTCGGTCGCCTGCGTTCGAGAGCGCTGCCGGATCGGTGACCGTGCGCTTGCGGCCGGAGACGCAGCCGACACCGGCCTGCATCAGCGGTTGCACCAGCGCACGCACCGCGCCCCGCTCCAGAAGCACGTTCGCATCGGTGAACACCAGCACCTCGCCGTCGGTGTTGCGTGCGGCGAGGCTGAGTGAGCCCGGCTTCCCGGGGTCAGATGGATCCTCGGCAAACAGATTGAGAGTGATGCCCACGGCCTCGAGGCGGCTGCGGCACGCCCCTGCTGCCGCCCACGTCGGCTCGTCGCCTGCTGCCACGACCACGGTGACATGCAGCCGCCCGCGTGGATAGTCGAGCGCGGCACACGAGGCAAGCAGGTGCTCGATCGTGCCTGCTTCGTCGCGAGCGGAGACGATCACGTTGACGTGAGGCAGGGCGCTGTCAGTGGGCCATCTGCTGACCGTATTCGGTGTGTCAGGTGCTGCTGCCGCGTGACTCAGCACATCACGGCTGGCCCGCTTCCAACCGGCAGTTGCAAGCCACAGCAGCAGCGGATAGCCGGCGTAGGTGTAGAAGATTGCCGCAGCCGAGGCCCAGAAAAGGTGCTCTCCAAAGTGGTCCTGTCGAGACATTGCCCACGTCCGGCCGGCGTCTCGCCGCCTGGGCGCTGCCGCTGCTGATACGCAGCGGAGACCGAACGGGCAGGCGGTGGCTGCTAGTATAGCGTCAGCGGACGAGGACGACCGCGGCGCCGGGCGCGCAGTTCTCGCCGGCGAAGGTCGTGGATGAGCCTGCACATCAGCCGCAACGTCATGCGCCTTGCCGCCATCGTGGCCGTGGCCGTGCTGGTCCTTTTCGCAATCGTGGCGGCGCTCGCTATGCGCGATGCCGTGGCAGCAGCACACGAGGTTGAGTCGGCACAGCAGGATCTGCGTGGCTTTCTGCACGGTGGCGATCTGCTGCACGTCACGCGCGCCCAGGTGGGCGATGCCGGGCAGAAGCTGGACGACGCCGCTGGGCGGTTGCACCGCGATCGTCTTCTGCTCTCGCCGCTGTTTCCACTGCTGCACGTCGCCGGCTTCCTGCCGCTGGTTGGGGACCCGATCAGTGAAGCCCCGGATCTCCTGGCGCTCGCCCAGGCTGTAGCTTCCGGCGGCGCAGAGCTCGCACACGGTGTCGATCCCCTGCTCGCCGAAACCGAGGGCGCTCCTCCTGGCACGGCTCCGGACCTCACGGCGGCAGCGCCCGGTGCTCGGCTGGTCAACGCACTCGATGCCGGCGCGGCAGGCTTCAGACGCGGCGATGCGTCGCTCCATCGAGCCATTGTCCTGCGCGCCCGGTTGCACCCGGAAAGTTATCGAGGGCCACTGAGTTCGGTGCGCCGTCAGATCGGCGTGCTCGATAACGATCTGGCCGTGGTCGTGCGTCAGGCGGATGCGCTGGCTCTGTTGCCGCCTGCTGCCCGGACGCTGTTTGGCTTCTCCGGCCCGCGCACCTATGTAATTCTCGGGCAGGATTCGGAGGAGTTGCGCCCCACGGGCGGCTTTATCGGCAGCGCTGGTCTTGTCACTTTCGACAGGGGCGGGCTCAGCTTCCAGGAGTACCGTTCCAGCTATGACTTCGATCCGCTGACCGTGCCGCCGCTCGTGCCGCCGCTGCCATTGCAACAGTATCTTGGCGCCGCCGCCTGGTACCTGCGCGACGCTAATTGGTCCCCGGATTTCCCGACTACGGCAACTCAGGTGCTCAGCTTCGTGAACCGAGCCACCGGCCTGAAGGCAGACGGTGTGATCGGCTTCGATAGTCAGGCCGTGACTGACCTGCTGACCGCGACAGGTCCCGTGACGGTCGAAGGCTTTCCTGAACCCGTCACGGCCGCGAACTGGTTTGACCTCACTACCCGCACGATCTTCACCGGCCAGAACTCGATCGAGAACCAGCTGCAGAACTATAACCTCGCCAAAGGCGCTGGCCTGGGCGCAGTGCTCCGGGCCGTGCTGTCACAGGTGCAGAGCGTTCACGGTCGTCAACTGCTCGCGATCGTGGATGGCCTGCGAAAGGCCGCCCTCGGCAGCCACCTACAACTCGGCTTGAGCGACCTGCAACCGTCCACATGGGCGCGGCTCGTGGGCGCCGACGGCGCCCTCTCGTCTGCGGCAGATGGCGACGTCATCGCTCCGGTGGAGGCCAATGTCTCCTATTCGAAGATCGGTCAGTACATCGAGCGCAAGCTCGGCTACGAGGTCTGGCTGAACCGGGACGGCCGCCCCGAGCGCTCGCAGATCACGCTTACCTACAAAAACACCGTCACGGATGCCCTCCTTGCCGATCCGGCCAACAGGATCGAAGGTAGCCGCTGGGACCCGGCCGCAGGCGGTTTTCAGCGTTCACCCGGTCTATACGCCGATTACCTACGGCTGTTCCTGCCAGGCGGCAGCCGCTTGCAGGCGACCGCAGGCTTCGATAGCCCGGTTCTCGCGTCGATCGAGCAGGATTACGGAGTGTTGGGGGGGCTGTTGACTTTGGCGCCGCACTCCGAACGAACGATTACCTGCAGGTACAGCGAGGCAGCCTGGTCACTGCCGCTCGGGCAGTACCGGTTGACCCTTGTAAAGCAGTCCGGAATCGACCAGCTCCCGGTCACCCTCGCCATTCATCTGACGCCCGGCTCGGGTGTCGTGG
>JBBRGK010000270.1:0-5123 GCA_038240805.1 Dehalococcoidia bacterium
GGCGCTGGCGCAGATTGAGCACGAGCTTTCGCACGATGAGCTGCGCCGGTGGGCTGAGGACGGCGCTGCTCTGGCCCGTCATTCGCTTCGGTCATGGGAGGCAGCAGGCGAATTTTTTCGCGCGTCGCCGACGTTCGTGGAACGGATGCCGTTTGCAGTCGTGCGTCGCTGGGCAGAAACGGGCCGCGACCTGGCTGAGGAGTCAGCCACCCTTGCAACTTCGTTCTTCCGTGCCGGTGTCGATGGGCTGGACAGGCTTTCGGTGCAGCAGATGGGCGAATGGGCTGCGCTCGGCAAGCAGCTGTACAAGGGGACATGGAAGTCCAGCTCGCTCGCTTCGCAGTTCTTCGAGGTCAGTCCGCAGCTATTGCAGCACGCTTCGTTGGCCGAAACGCGGGCTCTGACCCGCTTCATCGATACGCTGTCATCCCGCTCATACGAGCTTGCCTCCGCCTGCCTGACGATCTCCGGGCGGATCCTCGGCAGCCTGTCACGAGGAGATCGGTCGCCGTTCCTCAGCTTCGCCGCAGTGATCGCCGAGACTTCATGGGCAGACGCGCGCATTTACTTTGAGAAAGGCGCCGCGTTGCTCCACCACGTTCACGGGGACCAGCGTTCGCGCTTCCTGATGCTCTCCTCCAACGTCGCCCGGCGGGCAGGACGGCAGGCGTACCCGTTCTTCGCGGAAAGCGCCAGCGCCCTCGGTCAGCTGGATCAGGAGCTGCACAACCGGTTGCTGACCATGGCTGAGCTGCTGGCGCCCAAATCGGGCGCGGCGGCAATGGAATTCCTCAAGAGTGTACCTGAAGTGCTGCGCCGCATTCGCTTCGATGACCTGGAGGCGTGGCATTCGGAAGGTCGCAGGCTGCTCGAACAGAGTGAGGACGGCGGACTCGCCTTCTTCCGGCTTGAGTCCGGCAAAGGCGAAGAGGTCATCGAACTGCTTACATCGCGGGTGGAGCTTTCGCGGGTGGGCGAAGTGCTGCGCTTGTACTGCAAAGCGCTGACCGGCACGAACGTCAGCATTCAGGCCGCCGGGGCGCTCGCCGACAAGGGAGTTGGCTGGGTGAGCTCGGAACGCGCTTCCACAGAGGGGACATCGGTGTTCCTGCCTGCCGTCGTCGAGGAAGCAACCGAGAAGAGTGAAAACTTCGCGGTCTATAAAGTCTACGCGACCCACCAGGCCGGCCACCTCGAGTTCGATAGCTTCCGCTTTCGCTTTAATAGGCCGGGCGCTGTCATGGGGATGACCCGCGGTGAACGAGTCACCCCTGGCGAACAGCGGGCGGCGCTCACCGATATGGAACGCTTCTTCGACCTGTTTGAGGACCGGCAGCTTGCCTCTGACATTTTTACCGTCGTCGAAGATGCTCGGATCGACTACCTGATCAAGCATGAGTACGGCGGCATCCGCGGCGCTCTGCGGCGGGTGCAGCACCGCGAGCTGGATCGGCGTCACAAGATCGAAGAGATGCCGTTGCGCACTGCTGCGGTCGAGAACCTGATCCGGTTGAGCCTTGACGGCGCACACCTCGTTCGCTGGCCGGCGCCGCAGATGCCGGTGATGGGCAACGCTGCCGGCGCCCTGCGCCAGATCTACCATCCAGACGCGACGATTGAAGACACGGCCGAGGTGACGCTGCAGCTCTACGATCTGCTGAGCAAGATCGCGAACATCCTCGGGGATGTCATCCCTGAGTCGGACTGGACCGAGTTAAGCGAGGACGACATCGCCCTCGATATGCTGCAAACCGGGGGTCAATCCGGCCAGCCGCAGCCCGGTTGGGAGCCTGGTGTGGGCGAGCCGGAGGAAAGCGAAGTCCCGTACGAAAGTCCGGACGCACCCGACTTCCGCGGCGATTTCAAGCCGGAACTCGTGCAGCTGCTGATGCGGCTGCGGGGCGACGCGAAGAACGAAGGCGAGGTTGACGGTCAGTTCGCGCCCCTGACTCCGGAGCAGTTGCAAGAGCTGATGGAGAAGAGTGTCGAGATCGATATCTCGGCCTTTGCCGAAGGCGATATGCAGATGAGCTCGGGCATGTTCCTCGCCAACCTGATGAAAGAAGCAGGGACACCTGCCTCAGAGAAGGAAAAGAGCAAGAAGCAGGGCGACGGCGAGCCCGGCGAGGGCGACGAAGAAGAGGAAGAACCACCTGTCGTCAACCCGATCGAGTTTTTCTACTACGACGAGTGGGACTTCCGTGCCAACGACTACAAGCCCCGCTGGTGCCGGGTCGTGCAGCAAACGCTGGAAGAAGGCGACGACAAGTTCTTCGAGAAGACGCTGGTTGAGCATGCGCCGCTGGTGGCCCAGACACGCACGCAGTTCGAGCTGATGCGGCCGGAGCTGTTTCGCAAGATCAAGCGGCTCTATGACGGCGAAGAGCTGGATATCGACGCAGCCATCGACTACATGGTCGAACGGCGCGCCGGTCACAGCGGCGACGATAAGGTCTACTGGCGTCGCAACAAGATCGAGCGCGACGTTGCAGTTGCTTTCCTGCTGGATATGAGCGCCTCGACCGACGAGGAGATCAACCGGCGCGATCGGAACAAGTCCGACGACGACTTCGACGACGATCCACGACGGTACCTGGCCTGGTGGGCGGAGAAGCGGGCCAAAGAGCTGCAGAACCCGGTGAAGCGGATCATCGACCTCGAAAAGGAGAGCACAGTGCTCCTGATGGAGGCATTGGAGACGATCGGCGACCGCTACGGGATTTACGGTTTCTCGGGCTACGGCCGTGACAACGTTGAGTTCTACGTGATCAAGGACCTTGACGAGAGCTTCAACGAGCACATTAAGCGGCGCATCGACAAAGTCGTGCCGATCCGCAGCACGCGCATGGGTCCGGCGATTCGCCATGCCACGTTCAAGCTCGATCAGTACGATTCGAAAGTGAAAATACTTTTCCTCGTTTCGGACGGCCGCCCGCAGGATCACGGCTACGGTCGCGACCGAACGGAGAAGGAATACGCAATTCACGATACGAAAATGGCGCTGAACGAGGCGAAACGGAAAGGCATCGTGCCGTTTGCGCTGACCGTCGATCGGGCCGGCCACGATTACCTCAAAACGATGTGCGAAGACATCGGCTACGAGGTAGTCGCCGACATCGAGGCGCTGCCGAGCCGGCTGCCAACGTTGTACCGCAAGCTAACCGAGTAACACCCGGTTTCATAAGCGCGCCAGTTAACCATGGCAACGCGAGAAGCCGCCATGCTAAACGATGTCCTGCGCCGCCGCCTCAGGCGAGAGATTATTGGTAGCCTGGCTCAGTCTCGCAGCCGTGTAACTCAAACGCTCCATTTTGATAATAGCGGAGAGGTGTCTCAAAACCGTAGGCCTGAGCGCGGCGAGGACGAGTTTTGGTACACAGACGCCCTGTGCGTTGTACATGCAGGCCACCAGCAGCCTTAGCCGCCGGATGGCGAGCGGTGCGTAGGGAGCTCCGGTCCGGGCCTAGAGGGCTATGGCTTCGAAAATATGAAAGGGCGTCGCCGTTGGCATCACGCGCTGCAACTCAAACCCGCTCTCAGCAAGCAAGCCGCGAAACTGGCTGGCAGACCGCTCGCGCCCGCCCGGAGTTAGCACGAGCATCTGCAGGTCCAGGCGGGCCGCTGGCACTGCGGCTGGACCGGCTTCCAGGTGCTCTGGCAGAACCTGCTCAATCACCAGCAACGTGGCGCCGGGCGCCATTGCAGCTCGGCACCGCCGCAGGATGGTCGTCGCCCGCTCGTCGTCCCAGTCGTGCAGGATGTACTTCAGCACGTAGGCGTTGGCGCCCGTCGGGACAGCAGTAAAGAAATCCCCGCCAACTACCGTGCAGCGGTCCGCGACCCCGGCCGCGGCCAAGGCCATCTCGGCGCCGGCGACAACGGGCGGCAGGTCGAAGAGTATGCCACGAACGCCGGCATTGGCCGCGAGGATAGCGGCCAGCAGCGGACCCTCATTACCACCGATGTCGGCGACCGTGCGGAACCGGGAGAAGTCGTAGGCGGCGACGATGGGCGCTGACGTGCTCAGCGCCATCGCGGTGAAGGAGGCGTCGTGAATCAAGCCAGCCTCCGGCTGGTGTTCCCAGTAGTCGAAATTGCTCATGCCGAAGACCTGGTCGAAGGCCGGCTCACCGGTCCGCACGCTGTAGAGCAGGTTTCCCCAGCTGCGCCAGAACCATTCCCCCGTGAGGAAGAGCACACGGTCACGGACTGACCCGGGGACGTCGGTACAGAGTGGTACACCGAGCGGCGTCAAGCGAATGCGCCCATCCGCCTCCTCGGCTACGACGCCGAGTGCGGCGAGCATGCGTAGGAGTCGCGCGAGCGATGGCGCGTGCGTGCTCGTGACCAACGCCAGGTCGACGACGTGGCGCGGACCATCGGCCAGCACGTCGGCAAGCCTCAGCTGCACCGCGACGTGGATGACCTGGGCAATACCATAGCTGGTGACGAGGTCCAGTACCGCGCCAGGGGATGCGACAGTATCGCCGCTCATCTATTCTCCTCGCCGGCCCGGCTTGGTCGGCTCTGCCAGCGCAAGTATACATCGTTACTTCCACCTGCCAGGCAAACGATATCTGAATCAAGAACGACCCCAAAACGGATACCGCTGAGCCTGACCCGACTGTAGTTTCTTCACGCCTCCGCAGCGGTCTCATAAGTGGATTCAAAATCAACGTCGCAAAAGAGACGGTGTTCGACGAATAGCGTAACTATCGATTTACGCAGTTGATTTGCTGGTGATTTCAAAACATTCCCTCAGCCCGATTCAGTCGCGCCTTCCTCGCGCGGCCGAGGTTTGGAAACAGACAATAGCGCTCCGCGCGGCTAATTTACCGGTGGCAACGAACCGGCGGATTTCTCCTTCCACAATGGTCCGCCACCAGATACCGAATGACGGACCCGGGTCGCGGCTGCCCGGTAAGCCGTTGGTGGTGGTACTGGACAATGGCAGCATTCACGTCAGCCACGTCGTCAAGGAAGCACGCGGTGAACTGCAGCGGCGAGGCATATACCTGTACTTCCTGCCGCCCTAGAGCCCGGAACTGAACCGCATTGAACCGGTGTTCAAAGCGATCAAGCACAACGACCTGCCCGAACTGCGCTACACGAGCTGGATCACG
>JBBRGK010000271.1:0-5111 GCA_038240805.1 Dehalococcoidia bacterium
AGAGGTCCTCATACAGGAATCATGCGGCAAGAATTTAATCGAACCTATAGCAAGGCCGGCTATCTGAGGCGCCGTTTGGAAGTAGACGCGGCAGGCATCGGCTACGCCCTCATCGCGGGCCTTCGCCCTGCACGGCCATGCTTTGGCTACGCAGCCTTCGACTTGAAGGCATGCTCGATCAGCCGGGCATCGTACTGGGCAGGAACCTGCCCGGTCTCGGCGTAAAGGTAGATCGCGGAGCGTAGTATCTGGCTCAGCGCCGACGCGACGATAAACAGCAGGCCCAGGTACACGGCGGCGACAGCGATGCCTGCCCAGAGAACGAAGCCACCAACCAGCGCTCCGAGCACGACCGGAATCGCTGCTACTAATGCGAGCAGCAGAAATACCAGGCTTATGCCGGCGCTGGCGCCTAACTGTTCGCCCCAGGTGGAACGCAGCAGCGACGCGCTGCGCTTTATCGCACCGAACGGGCTGCCGCCTTCGGCGACGATCACCGGCAGCACGAGGAACGTGGCGATCGACCAGGCTGCACCGATGATCGAGCCAATTATTCTGCCAATGAACTCAAAGCGTTCTTCGATCAGCGCGAGGACGACGCCGACGGTGGCCGAAATCAGCGAGAAGACGAAGATCGTGGCGAACTTCGAGCGGGCCACCTGGTAACCCATCGACATCGGCGCATGACCGCCGCGCAGGCGATCGAGCGCGACTGCCACCAGCGCGGTATTGAAATAGACAGTGATACAGGTGGTCACCAGATAGAAAAGGAAGAGCAGCACGATACCAACCGGCCCCTTCGCATGGCCGGTTCCCGCAATCACGAGCGCGGGAAGCACGAAGAGCAGTGCTGCGACCAGCGTACAGATCGCACCCATGCTCGTGAACGCGGCCAACTCCTTGTCAGCCCGCAGTATCCTCCAGCTTGTCTTCGTTAGGCGCCAGCCACGTACCAGACTGCCCATATTGGTTCCTCCGGGCCCCTGCGTGGAGACACAGTGCGTAATGACGTCGTGCGGAGCCAGCCGCAGTATACGTTACAAATTCCTGAATGTGTATTGGTGAGCTTACTATTCGTCGGTTTTCAGCCCGTCGCGGCGGACTCCTCAGCCTCTGGAAGATCGGATTCGGTCGTCATCATCGTCCAACCAACCCAGACGGCCAGCGCCGAGATGCCCGCGACCGCCACCGTAATCGGCAGGGCGAGCGCGACATAACTCCTGCGGGCGACGCCGATGAGAAACAGAAGCAACTGAACGACACCGCCCGCCATGATCAGGGCACCGGTCGTTTGAGAGCGATCCATCAATTGGTCTCCGTGCAGATGAAGTCAGATGTTGAGCGATGTTGGGAGCGCGAACCGCGGTGTTTCAGCTGCGCACGACTCCTACGCGGTCTGCCTGCGCAGGTCGGGTGGCAACAGATTCGGGATGGTATCGACGATCGGATACCTCTCGTTGCATTTGGCACAAAACAGGCTGCCGCTGACAATTTCGCGCTCGTTCTCTTCGTCGACGGTGAGTTCGAACGGTTCTCTGCACATCGGGCATACGATGAGGTCCATCAGGTCGCGCTTCAAGCTGATCTCCTGGCGATGTGCTGAGTCAGCACCGGCGTAAGTCCGGCGAGCATTCTCCCTCGCCGTGACGCCATTGTACGGGCCGTCCTTTAGCGGGGACAACCGCCGGTCGTCGCCTATGCCCGCCAACAGGCATCACAGGACGTTGAAGTAGTGCGCCTCGGGGTGATGGACGACGAATGCCGATGTCGTCTGCTCCGGGTCCCACATCCACTCCTCGGTCAGCGCGGCACCGACCCGCTCAGGCTGCAGCAGCCGCGCAACGATCGCGTCGTCTTCACGCTCGGGACAGGCGGGATAACCGAACGAGAAACGGGCGCCCCGGTATTCGTTCCGCAGGATGCCATGAATATCAGTGGCATCCCGGCAGGCGATGCCAAGCTCCGCGCGGACGCGGGCATGCCACATCTCCGCCAGTGCCTCGGTCGCTTCTACCGAAAAGCCGTGCAGGTGGAGATAGTCCTGGTAACGGTTCGCAGCGAAAAGCTCCTGCTCGCGTTCGCTTGCTCGCTTGCCCATCGTCACAAGCTGAAATGCGACCACGTCAAGCTCACCTGAGTCTACTGACCGGAAGTAGTCGGCCAGGCAAAGGTGCTTCTCCGTCGTCTGCCGCGGGAAAGTGAGGCGTTCGATCTGAGTGCGGCCGTCTTCGCCGTACAAAATTAGATCGTTCCCCGACGACTGGCACGGGTAGTAGCCGTACACCACCTGAGGCACGAGCAGCTTCTCTTCCAGGCACGCGTGTTGCCACTGACGCAAGATTGGCCGGACATCTTCTTCGAGAAAGGCGTCGTACCGCTCCTTCGGTAGCCGCTTCTTGTTCGTGTACTGCCACTGAGCGCGGAAGAGTGACACCTCATTGACGTAGTAATAGATCTCAGCCAGTGAGATACCGCGGGCGATGCGTGCACCGTAAAACGGCAGCGCAGGCACCGGCACATCGCGCCTCACGCTCGGCGCCGTGACGAACAGTTTAGCCCGCTTGAGCTTTTGTTCGGCTTCCTCGTCGCGGGTCACAACAGCGTCGTAGCCTTCAAGTTGCTCATCGACGGATGCCGGTCCAGCCGCTGCGGCTTCGGCGTCGCCGGCCACGATCAACGCCATCGTATGCAGCCCTTCGAACGCGTCCTTGCCGTAGAAAACCTGGCCGCGATAGAGCGAGCGGAGGTCTTTTTCGACGTAGGAGCGCGTCAGCGCGGCGCCACCAAGCAGAACCGGATACCTGTGCAGTCCGCGTTCGTTCAACTCCTGCAGGTTCTCCTTCATGATTAACGTGGATTTCACGAGCAGACCCGACATGCCGATCGCGTCCGCGTGGACCTCCTCGGCCTTGTCGATAAAGGCCTGCAGCGGCTGCTTGATCCCGAGGTTGTGGACCGTATAGCCGTTGTTCGAGACGATGATGTCCACCAGGTTCTTGCCGATGTCGTGCACATCGCCCTTCACGGTGCCGATGACGAGCGTGCCGCGGCCGCCGGCAGACGCCTTCTCCATCTTTGGTTCCAGGTACGCGACAGCCGATTTCATCGTCTCGGCCGATTGCAGCACGAAGGGCAACTGCATCTCGCCGCTTGCGAAGAGTTCCCCGACGACTTTCATACCCTCGAGCAGCAGTTCGTTGATGATCTGGAGCGGCTTATAGGTCAGCAGCGCTTCTTCGAGGTCCACTTCGACGCCTTTGCGTTCGCCGTCGATGATCCGCTGCTTCAACCGTTCCTCGACCGGAAGGTCAACGCGTTTCACTCTGGCGGCTGGCGCTGTGTCATCATCGAACAGCTTCATAAACTCGGTGAGCGGGTCGTACCCCTCGGCTCGCTCGTCGAAAATCAGCTGGCGCGCTGTCTCACGTTGCTGCGGGTCGATTCTGTGCAGGGGCACGATCTTCTGTGGGTTGACGATCGCGGCATCGAGGCCCGCTTCGACCGCGTAGTGAAGAAAGACCGAGTTGAGCACCTGGCGCGCCGACGGCTTAAGACCGAACGAAACGTTGGAGATCCCGAGGATCGTGTTGACGCCCGGCAGCTCGGCCTTGATCTGCCTGATCGCGTTGAGCGTCTCGATCCCATCGCGGCGGACCTCTTCCTGACCTGTCGCGATCGGCATCGTCAAGGTATCGAAGATCAGGTCCTCGGACTTCATTCCCCACCTGTCTACGACGAGGTCATGGATGCGGTGTGCCACCCGTACTTTCCATTCGCATGTGCGGGCCTGACCCTCCTCATCGATGCACAACGCCACGAGGGCGGCGCCATGCTGTTTCGCCATGGGCATGACCCGGTTCATGCGGACTTCGCCGTCTTCGAGATTGATCGAGTTGATGATCGCCCGGCCGCCCAAGCGCTTCAGGCCAGCCTCGATCACCGGTGCTTCGGTGGAGTCGAGCATGAATGGCAAGGTCGAGAGCCCGGCGTATTTTGTCGCGAACTCATCCATATCGCGGGCGCCGTCGCGTCCGACATAGTCGAGATTGACGTCGAGAACGTGCGCTCCTTCGCGGATCTGCTGCTTCATCACGGCAGACATGCCCTCGAAGTCTTCCGCAAGGAGCATCTGCTTGAACTGCCTGGAGCCGTTTGCGTTCAGCCGCTCCCCGACGACGAGAAACGAGGTTTCCTGCTTGAACGGCACGGATGTGAACAGGCTGGCGCATGACGGTTCGTTGTCAATCGAACGTCGGGGTGCTTCATGTCCATGCAACGCGTCCGCGAGCGCCTTGATGTGCGCGGGCGTGGTGCCGCAGCAGCCGCCGACGATATTGATACCGTGCTCGGTCACAAACGTCGTTTGCCAGCGAACCAGTTCCTCGGGGGTGAGCGC
This sequence comes from Dehalococcoidia bacterium, assembly GCA_038240805.1. Classification (GTDB taxonomy): domain Bacteria; phylum Chloroflexota; class Dehalococcoidia; order CAUJGQ01; family CAUJGQ01; genus JBBRGK01. Next base: position 4,397 of record JBBRGK010000271.1, read on the forward strand.
ATAGAACTGAGCGCCGTTGCGGATCTCAGGCAAACCAGCGTTTGGCAGCACCGAGATCAGCCGGGGGCTATGCTGCCCGAGATAGCGAACGTGCTCACCCATTTCAGCCGGGCCGGTGGCACAGTTGATCCCGATCACATCGAGGTCGAACGGTTGCAGCGCGGTCAGCGCGGCGCCGATCTCGGAACCCGGCAGCATGGTGCCGAACGCCTCGATCGTTACCTGCACGATCAACGGTACCCGGCGGCCGAGACGGGAAAACGCGAGCTCTGCGCCGGCGATGGCCGCCTTTGCCTGCAGGAGATCCTGGCAGGTTTCAATCTGAAGCAGATCTGCGCCGCCGTCAATCAGCCCCTGTGCCTGGGTGGCGTAACTTTCGCGCAGGATGTCGTAGGTCGTATGGCCGAGTGTCGGCAGTTTGGTGCCGGGACCCATTGAGCCGGACACCCAGCGCGGCCGGGCGAAGGTTGAAAAGTCTGCGGCTACGGCTTTTGCAAGTTTCGCTGCTTCATAGTTCAGTTCATACGAGCGCTCGGCCAGATCATATTCAACCAGTACGATCGCATTCGAACCGAAAGTGTCGGTTTCGACGACATCGGCACCGGCCTCGTAGTACGCGGCATGAATGTCGCGGATGACATCCGGGCGCGAAAGGACGAGCAACTCGTTGCAGCCGTCCTTGCCCCAGAAATCATCGTCGTGGAGATCGCGCGCC
>JBBRGK010000272.1:0-5101 GCA_038240805.1 Dehalococcoidia bacterium
GCACCTGCGCGACCAGGTCGAGTACGTTAGCAAGCTGGCGGGCAAGAAGCAGCTCGACGAGCGTAGCCCCACGCTGATCGCCGGACATGTTCTGCCCGATGCGCACATTCTCTTCGGTCAAATGGTGACCCTGGGCAGCAACTAATTGCTCGAACTGGTTTAGCGCATCGCGCAGGCTCCCCGTTGCCCGGCGAGCGATGATTTCCAGCGCTTCCCTGCTCGCCTCGACGCTTTCGTAGCCGGCGATCTGTTCCATCAGGCCAATCACATCGGCTAGCTTGATGCGTTGGAAGTCGAAGCGCTGGCAACGGGAAAGAATCGTCTCAGGCAGCCGGTGCGCTTCGGTTGTTGCAAGCACGAAGATAACGTGCGGCGGCGGTTCCTCCAGCGTCTTTAGCAACGCATCGAAAGCAAAGGCCGTCAACTCATGGGCTTCGTCAATCAAGTAGACCTTGTAGCGCGACGAGTTCGGCGAGTAGCCCACTTTGTCGCGTAGTCCGCGGATGTCATCGATCCCGCGATTGCTCGCGGCGTCCATCTCGATCAGATCGAGGGCGCGGCCCTGTGCGACGGCAACACAGGAAGCGCAGCGGGTACATGGCTGCCCAGCCTCGTTCGCCTCGCAGTTAACGGCTTTCGCCAGGATGCGCGCCGTGCTGGTTTTGCCTGTACCGCGCGGCCCGCAAAACAGGTATGCATGTGCTACCCGGTCGTTCGCCACGGCGCGAGCGAGCGTCTGTGTCACATGCTTCTGTCCGACAACCTCGGCGAACGGCTGGGGGCGCCACGTGCGATACCAGACTTCAGACCTCAGGAATACCATCCAGGCGGACAGCCGGCGCTCGGTGACAGGCCGCCCTCGTTCGCCACGCCACCCGGGATCATGCGTGTGCCCGTGCAAAATGGAACACCTGTGCCATTATAAGGTTACAGCTGCTGCGGCGACTACTCTCGTTCCGGAAGCAGCCATAGCCGCTCAGACAGCAGCGCCTCTTCGCGCGCCCGCATCTCTCGCTCCTCCTCGGGCTCGTAGTGGTCGTAGCCAAGCAGGTGAAGGATGCCGTGAATGAGCAGGTGGGCAAGTTCAAAATCGGTGTCGCGGCCGTGCTCGACCGCCTGCCGCTCTGCCGTTGGGTAGGCGATGATCACCTCCCCAAGTTCGGTGTCCGCTTCGGGTGGCAACACGAACCCGGCGAAGGAATGCTCATCGTCCGTCGCGGGCTTCGCACGCTCTGAGAGACCGAATGAAAGCACATCAGTGGGCTGGTCATAGCCCCGATATTCGCGGTTCAGCCGCTGTACTGTCTCGTCGTCCGTGACCAGAAGAGACAAACTTCCACTGGCTATCTGTTCGCTTAGCAGAACCCTCGACGCCTGCGCGGGCATCCATCTGTCCAGCCTGAGAGTTCGAAATGCATCGTCCGTGTTGAGGTCGATCTGGTATGACAACGGAACGGCGCCCTTCTAACGACCGAAAACATCCGCCGCCTTATGCGCCGCCGCGAACAGCGGCTGCGGCACGATACCGAACACTAGCACACCGAGTGCAGCCACCGTCATTCCAAAACGGATGGGCATACCCGAGCTGAGCCTGCTCTCACCACGAGGCTCGCCCATAAACATGGTCCGCACGATGCCCAGATAGTAAACGGCCGAAACCAGTGTATTGAGCACTGCGATCAGCACCAGCCAGACATATTTGGCCTGGATCGCCGCGTTGAAGATATAAAGCTTGGCGAAAAAGCCGGCCGTCGGCGGCAGACCGGTCAGCGAGATGAGGCAGAAAGCGAGCACCAGCGCGAGCCAGGGCGCGCGTCGATAGACACCAGAGAAATCGCTGGTCTGCTCACTGCCAACCGCCTCAGAGATCGCGATGATCGCCAGGAAAGCTCCGAGGTTCGTGAAAGCATATGCAGCGATGAAGAAGACGACTCCCGTAGCGCCGATCGTAAAGCGTCCGTTCGCCGCTGACACCGCCACGATGCCAACGAGAAAGTTTCCTGCCTGCGCGATCGAAGAGTAGCCGAACAGCCGCTTGATGTTGCGCTGCTGAATCGCCAGCACGTTGCCAAGCGTCATCGAAATCGCCGCCAGGACCGCGAACAGACCGACCCATTCAGAGGTGATCAGGGTGCCCGAAAGGGCGGTGAAGAACACGCGCATGACTACCGCAAACGCGGCCGCCTTCGAGGCGACTGAAAGATACGCCGTCACCGGTGTCGGTGCGCCCTCATAGACATCAGGCACCCACATCTGGAATGGGAAGATCGCCATCTTGAAGCCGAAACCCGCAGCGAGCAGAGCGGCCGCAAGTAGATAGGCGAAGCGCGCGCTGTCAGGCGCTTTTTGCAGCGCATTGCTTATCGCCGCCAGCCCCGTGCTGCCCGTCAGGCCAAACAGCAGCGCCATACCGTAGAGCAGCATCGCGGTGCTGATCGCACCCAGCAGCAAGTACTTCAGGCCCGCCTCGCTGGACCGGCTATCGCGCATGAAGCCAGCGAGGGCGTACTGCGAGATGCTGGTCAGCTCCAGTGAGATGAAAATCGTGATCAGGTCGTTTGCCTGGGAAAGCAGCATCGCACCAACGGCGATCACGAGGATCAGCGAATAAAACTCACCCTGTCGGTCGGGCATCTTCCGAGCGAAGTCGATTGAAGAGATGATCACCGTTGCAGCGACCGCGGCAAATAGAAAGAGAAAAAAGAAGGCGTAGTTGTCCACGCGCAGGCTGTCGCCGAACGCGCTCCCTTGCCGGCCCCGAAGAATAAGCGTCGCCGTGTAGGCAGCGGACAGCGCCAGACCAAGCAATCCGATCCACGGCAGGATCCGCTTCTCGCGCACGAACAGATCAACCACGAGGATCAGCGCGGCGAAGCCGAGCACGATCAACTCGGGCAGGAATCTATCGATGTTATCCACCGTCTGGCTCCATCACGAGAGTCTGGCCACGATTGGCTGGACGCCCTTCTGGATAACATCGACCATCCAGCTGGGATACACGCCGACCGCAAGTATAACCAGGAAAAGCCCCAGCACCGGCGCTCGCTCCCACCACGCCGTAGCGTCTTTCAGATGCTCCCAACGCTGCATCGGTGGACCCCAGAGAACCCGCTGCAACATCCAGAGAATGTAGCCCGCGCTCAAAAGCACGCCGACCACGCCGAGAATCGTCATCGGCACGTATTTGTCGAACGTTCCGAGGAAGACGAGTAACTCTGCCCAGAATCCTGCCAGCGCCGGCAGTCCCAATGCGGCGAAACCGGCAATATAAAACATCACCCCAACAAAAGGCATCCGTCGCATCAGGCCGGACATCTGTCCGATGTCGCGCGTGTGCGTGCGGTCGTAGATCAGGCCGACCATGATAAACAGTAGGCCCGTAATCAGGCCGTGGGTGAACATCTGCAACGAGGCGCCAGTGAGTCCGACCTGCTTTAGGGCTGAAATGCCGAGCAGGACGTACCCCATGTGGCTGACAGACGAATAGGCGATCAGCCGCTTGAGGTCCTGCTGCCGAAGCACGATAAGGGCTCCGTAGATGATGTTGATCGCCGCCAGGATGGCGAAGAGCAGCGTGTAGTCTTTCGCCACGTTCGGGAGAATGCTCACTCCCATGCGAATCATGCCGTAGCCGCCCATCTTCAGCAGCACACCGGCCAGCAGGACGCTCACCGCCGTGGGCGCGTTCGTATGCGCGTCGGGCAGCCAGGTGTGAAATGGAAAGACCGGCAGCTTGACGGCGAAGGCCGCCATGATGAAGAAGAAGATCATCGACAGCGGCACAAAGCTGCTGGTGATGTTCATCTGCGTCAGCTGGATGATGTCGAACGTGTTGGTCGTGAAACCGAGCAGGAGGATGCCCACGAGCATGAACGATGACCCGGCCACGGTGAACAGGACGAACTTGAGCGCCGCATACTCTTTGCGCCCGGTGCCCCAGATCGAAATCAACAGGTACATCGGCACCAGCTCGACCTCCCAGAACAGGAAGAAGAGCAGGAAATCGAGCGACACGAACACGCCGAGGACGCCCGTTTCAAGCACCAGGATCCAGGCGAAGTACTCTTTGGTGCGCAGGTCGATATTCCAGGAGATCAGGACCGAAAAGAAGGTCAGGCCGGTGGTCAGCAGCACCAGCGGGATGCTCAGGCCGTCAATCCCAACCTGGTACTGCAGAGTAAACGTGCTGCCGATGCTGGAGAGATCGACCCAGGTGAAGTGCTCGATAAACTGAAAGCCGGTCTTATCGCGGTCGAAAATGATGAACAGGACTACGGAGAAGACGAACGTCGCCAGCGAAAAAGCCAGCGCGACGTATCGCGGCAAGCGGCTGTTGTCGCGCGGGAGTAACGCCATCACCACGGCGCCCAGGAGCGGCAGAAAGAGAAGTGCGCTTACCACTGTTCCAACTCATCTCCGGCTGCGCTTCTGAGCGCGACTCGTGGAAGGATAAACCGGCCGCATGTCTCGCTAGCGATGGCTTGCCACCAGCAACGCAACCGCAATCACGGCTACGCCGGCGCTGAAAACAAATCCATACGCCTGCATCTGTCCGCTCTGGGCTCGCTTGACGCCGGCGCCCGCGATCTGGGTTGCATCGCCGGCGCCGTTCGCCACTCTGTCGATCACTTTTGAATCGAACTCCGCGCTCACGAGCGCGAGCCCTCGGTAGACGACCCTTCGCACGATGAAGTTCTCAGCAAACCAATCGAGATACCACTTGTTCGTGAAGAGCACGTACAGCGGCCGCAGAACCCGGCCCATGGTAACGGCAAGCCCTTGCCGGGCCATGTAGATCACGTAGGCCGCGAGAATCCCAGCGACCGCGAGCACGGCAGACAGGACCGCAAGTGTCCAGTTCACTGTCTCAACAGTGCGGTCGAGCGAAGGAACGGGCAACGCCGCCCTGAGCAGATCGCCGAACCAGCCGTTGTAATTCACCAGCCAGCTCAGAATGGACGGCACGGCCAGAATGAGCAGTGGCAGCAGCATCACCCAGGGCGATTCATGCGGGTGCACCGGTCGCTCGTGGGCTCCTCCGTGGTCCGCACCGCTCTCCTCTCCGCTGTAAAGGCCGCTTAGCTTCGCGCCGCCAGTGCCA
>JBBRGK010000273.1:0-5092 GCA_038240805.1 Dehalococcoidia bacterium
GTGGTGATCGAGAACTTCAGCGTGCGGGCGATGCCGGCGCTGGGGTTAGCCTACGAGCAGCTTTGCGCTGCGAACCCGGCGATCGTCTACGTCGCTATGCCCGCCTTCGGAGGCGACGGTCCTTACCGAGATTACATCGGCTACGGCCCCAGCCTGGAGCCGATGATCGGCCTGACCGCGCTGATGGGCTACGCGGATGACGAGCCCCGCGTCACGGCCACGGCGCTGGTCGACCCAATGGCCGGCGTTGCTGCGGCCGCGGGCACGCTAACCGCACTCGAACGGCGCGGCTGCACCGGCCTGGGCGCCTACGTCGACCTCTCGCAATACGAGGCTGGTCTGGCCCTCGTCGGCGAGGCGTTGGTCGAGTATCAGCTCAGCGGTTCCGAGCCGCACCGTCTCGGCAACGCGCACTTCACGATCGCGCCGCACGGCGTCTACCGCTGTCAAGGTCCTGACGCCTGGATCGCCATCGCAGCGCGCGACGAGGACGAGTGGCGGGCGCTTTGTGCAGTGGCAGGGCGCGGGTGGGAGGTCGATCCGCGTTTCGCCGACCAGGCGTCCAGGCTCGCGCGGCGCGCGGCGCTGGACGCGGCGATCAGTGCCTGGACCGCCGACCACGACAAACAGGTGTTGACGCACACGCTGCTTGCGGCGGGTGTGCCTGCCGGAGCAGTGCTCGCTTCCTCTGAGTACTTACATGAGCCTCAGCTCGAAGCGCGCGGTTACTTCGCCGAGCTGACGCACCCGCTGACCGGTCCGCAGCGCTTCGATGGCTCGCCACTGCGCTTCGATGGCGAACGTGGTTATGAGGCCTGGCTACCCGGTCCCCGTTTGGGCGAGCACAACGCGGCCTTGCTGTACGATCTGCTGGGATATTCGCGGGAAGATGTCGCGCGGCTACTGGACACTGCCGTGATCGCGGAGCGACCACCGCAGTACCAGTGAGGCTTGGCGCCCGTGAGCGGCTCCGCGAATAGAGAGGATGTCAGCGGTCGCATGCGTCACGTCGTAGTCGACACGTTGGGCTGCTGCTTGCCGTGGTGGTAACGGTGGCCAGTGTCTCGGATGCAGCCAGTAGGGTGAACAGGCAACCGGCTCGATCGCGTGGTGGCCGCACAGCTCCAAGAAGCGCGGGGTCCAGGTGAAGCGGTCCGCAGTGAGGAAGTTCAACGTTCCCAATTGGTCGTCCCGTCCGAAGAAGTCCCACGCGCAATGATCGCCGGTGTTCTCGAACGACGGTAGCTCGGCGTAGGTCGGAACTTTCCCGACCACGTCCCGCACCGATGCGCCCGTTCTCCGCATTTCTGCCATCGTGGTCACCCTCCGGCCGTTCCCCGGCTCAGTGGACTCTGCTATTGCCGGCGGACTGAGCACCAGTAGCTGATCTGACGCCCAGTTCAGCCAGAATCTCCGCGCTGTGCTCGCCGAGCTGCGGCGCCGGCAGACGCAGCTCCGCCGGTGTATCCGAGAACTGCCACGGCGGCGCTATGACGCTCATCTGGCCAACGCCCGGCTGCTCAAGCGTTTGAAACACATCGACGAACTTCACCTGCGGGTCGTTGACCAGCGCCTCGTAGTCATTCATCGGAAACGTGAGGCCGCCGTGACGCTCGGCCATCTCCATCACCTCGACCGTGGAGAACTCGGCGAAGCCGCGCTCCCAGAGGTGGTGCACAACATGGGAGTAACGGCCCCCTCCGCCGGCGGTGTCCTGCGCCAGCAGTGGGAAGAGGGGGTCGTCTCGCACCCACTCCATGCGCAAGTCGCGGATCAGATCGTCGAAGCCTGCGCGGTCCATGCGTGCAAGCGAAAAGAAGATCGCTCCATCTTTGCATCGGTAGCCGTGGTCCGGCGGCTTCACATAGCTGTCGAGGTGGAAACCCCACCACTCGTCAGGGTTGGAGAGCGCCACCCAGAGCGTCGAACGCATCGCCAGCATACTGCCGAACAACGAGACGTCGATCTTCTGTCCCGAGCCGATCTGGTCCCGCGCCAGCAGCGCCGCGCAGATCGCCTGCACGCTATACACCGCGGCGTACATGCTGGCGGCATCGTGACCCATGCGAACGGGAGGTTCACCGATTCGCCCGAGCGAGGCCGTTGCTTCAGAAAGCAGTTGCGCCGGCAACTCTCCGCCGGGCCGGTCTGCCCACGGGCCACGGTCGCCGTAGCCGGAGATGGCACAGTACACGAGTTGCCGGTTGAGATCGCCCAGCGCCTCGTACGACAGGTCCGGCGCAGCCAGCCGGTTCGGGTCAACGACGGCGACGTCTGCCCGCGCAAGTAACCGGCGGGCAACTTCGACACCGTATGGGGTGGTCAGGTCGAGCGTGATGCTGCGCTTGTTACGGTTGAGGCTGAGGAACACCGCATTGGTGTCACCCTGCAGCGGGGGCCCCCAGCCGCGAGCGCGATCGCCCTCCGGAGGCTCGATCTTGATCACGTCTGCGCCGGCGTCGCCCAGCTGCATAGCGCAGTACGGCCCCGCGACGCCGTCTGCCAGCTCAACGGCCCGATATCCCGCGAGCGGTCCTGCCACATTACACCTGCTGTCCGGCGACATTTCATCTGCCGTCCGGCGACATTACACCTGCTGCCCGGCGACGCTACACCTGCCGTCCGGCCAAAGGGGCCGCTGGCTGCTTCAGTTCGTCGAGGATCTCCCCGGTATGCTCGCCCGGCATCGGCGTACCGAACCAGCGTGCCGGCGTCTCGGAGAAGTGCCACGGTGGCCCGCCGGTGTAGACGTTGCCCCAGGCGGACGTTTCAACGTCAACGATGTAGTCGTTCTCGACAACCTGGGGATGCTGACGCAGCTGTTCAAACTGCATCGGGTAGCCGCAGGGAATGCGGCCCGCGTTGAGCTTCATCACCCAATAGAACTGCGGCTTGCTGCGGAAGACCGGCTCCAGGGCGGCGGTCAGCTCAGCGCGGTGCTCCACGCGGGCGACGTTTGAGGCGAACCGTGGATCATCCGGCAACTGCAACTGCTCCGTCACGGCGCAAAACGTCTTCCACTCAGCCTCGCTGGTGACTGATACGCCTACGTACTGCTTGTCCTCGCAGAGGAACGCCTGGTCCGGTGCAGTTGCCTGGCTCGCGCTCCCGAGCGGCTCGGCCACGCTGCCGCGAGCCAGGTACTCGGCGATACGCGGCGTTTGGATGGCGCTGGCGCAGCGCAGCATGGAAAGCTCGATTTTCTGCCCGCGGCCGGTGCGTTTACGGGCAAGCAGCGCCATCAGGATCGCCTGAGCCGCGTAGTTGCCGCTTGTTGCGTCCGTCTGCGTGAAATGGCGATACACCTGGCCGGCCTCGCCGGTCGCTCCCTGTGTGGACCACAGTCCGGTGAAGTACCCCACCTGGGTGTCTGCGCCCGGCCGGGTAGCCATCGGCCCTGTCTCCCCCCAGCCGGTGATCGAGCAGTAGACAATGTTGGGGTTGATTGCGGAGAGCGCCTCGTAGCTGAGACCGAGCCGGTCCGCGACGCCGGTACGCATGTTGACGATGAAGACGTCGCTGCTCTTGATCAACTCGTAGGCGGTGGACCGGTCCTCCGTCGCTTTCAGGTCAAGGAACAGGCCGCGTTTATTCATATTCCAGGCGATGTAGCCGATCGAGGTGCCGTTGATCGTCGGCGGTACACCTGCGCCAAGCGACGACCACAGCACCCCCGGCTGCTCAATGTGGATGATGTCGGCGCCCATGCCGCCGAGCTGCATCGAGCACCAGGGACCGACCATCCACATCGTGAGGTCAAAGACTCGGATTCCCGCAAGTGGTCCAGGCATTGGGCTTCTCCCTGCTTCGCGTTGCTGTGCCGTTCTACGGGCGGATGCGCCATATTAATAGAGGGCGCCTCGCGCGACGCTCAACCCGGGAGAGCCGGCCGGCACCCCAGGCGCCTCCGCGTCGCTGCAACCGATAAGGACTGGTTCGAGGTACAGGTAGTCCGCATCAACGATGCGCATCGAGAGCAGGGCCAGGAGGACGTATAGTCATGGCAACATATCTTCATGATGTCCGGACGAATTGCAGGCCGGCGCTATGGCTGGCAGTATACATCGGTTTGTAGCGGCCTGTAACAGCTTATAACCGCGAGAAAGGGTACCGGTCATGGGCATTGTTGAACTGCAGAAGCTGCGCGACAGGGTTGCCATTGCTGGTATCGGCACAACAGCGCAGGGCGTTTTCCCTGACAAAGACGGCAACGAGAACGCGGTCGAAGCGTTCAAGCTCGCCATGGCCGATGCCGGTCTCACAAAGGACGACGTCGACGGTCTGATCACCTGTCGTTCGTACGGCGGTTTGGGCGTTGATACGCAGATTGCCCCCATGCTGGGCATGAACCCGCGCTACAGTGCCACGCTCGACTACGGCACCTGCAATTTCTCGCTGCACCTCGCGGCGATGGTCGTCGCATCGGGCTTTGCCGACGTGGTCGCCTGCATGTACGGCACGAACCAGAAGTCGAACCGCAACTACTTTGCAGATGGCCGCTCGGACGCCGGCGCCTACGGTCTGCTCAACATCGCCGGGCCTGCGTCGCTGGCGCTGCGCAGGCACATGGCCCTGTATGGCACCACCGAGGAGCAGATGTCGGCGATCGCCGTCACGTTCAGACAGCACGCGATGTTGAACCCGCTCGCTGTGATGAGGACTCCAATCACAAAAGAAGATTATCTGAGCTCACGCTACATTGCCGAACCACTTCACCTGTTCGACATGTGCCTGATTACCGATGGCGGCGCCTGCCTGATCGTGACGTCAGCCGAACGGGCACGGGATATGAAGAAGCCGCCGGTCTACATCATGGGCATGGCCGAGAACACCGGCCTGCGCGAGTACCAGAACGACGACCAGCTGACGCGTCCGTTTATTGAAGGCGTGGCTGAGCGACTCTATCCTGCAGCCGGTGTAACGCAGCAGGACATCGACGTGCTCTTCATCCAGGACCCGACCAGCGTCTGGCCGCTCCAGATGCTCGAGTGGTACGGCTTCTGCGGCATCGGCGAGGGCGGTTCGTTCATCCAGGATGGGCGAATCGGCCTGGGCGGTGAGCTTCCCCTGAATACCAACGGCGGTCAGCTCT
>JBBRGK010000274.1:0-5084 GCA_038240805.1 Dehalococcoidia bacterium
AAAGCACCCGGCTGCTCTGCCTGCAGCTGGTACCACAGCGGCTTCGGGTCGTGATCGTTCACCAGCTGGAGCACGTTCCCGCACGGCATCTCACTCAGGCGGGCGAAGATCCGCTGGTGGCGCTCCCTGGGCTGCAGTGCCCGCACGTCCAGAACCGTGTCTGTGTCATTCATTGTTGGTTCGCCTCCCAGCGTTTCCTGCGCAGATTTCCGTTGCCATCACCGTAACCCACGCTGGTCCCGCGCTGCCGGAACAAAAGTCACAGCCGCTTCCACCGCCGCCGGAGTGAACCAGCAGCGCCACCCGGTTTGTCAGACATTACCTGACGCCGCACCCCCTCGGTGCCCGACAGACCTGCCTGCCGGCAGCTATCAGACTGGGAGAGACAGAGAGAGGTAAGGACACAATGAAACTCTTAGTACCAGTCGATATCACGCAGCCTGCAGACCTGATGGAACTTGCTGCCTACACGGCACGGAGGCTCGGCGCGGAGATTCACCTGCTGGCGGTGATCGGACCGGGCCGCGTCCACGGAACGGTTCGGGACGAGGGCATCATTGGCGTTGGATCACCCCCACCGGCAAGCGATAGCATGGGTGGGCTCATTCCCCCGGTGACGAGTAAGGTCTCGTATGGGCTCGGCGGAATCGCTGTCGAGACCCGCAGCCAGGCAATCGACCGTGCCGAGACCGAAGTGCGCGACCGGCTAAATCTGCTCAAAGTACAGTTGCCGGGCGTTGCCGTGACCACTGCAGTAGTGCTTGACAAGCATCCCGCCGCAGCGATCAGCAGCTACGCGGCCCGCCACAGTGTGGACCTGCTCCTGATGCGGACGCATGCGCATACGGGTCTGCAACGTGCTGTGTTCGGCAGCGTTGCGGAAGCAGTTGTACGCTCCGTTGAGGTACCTGTCCTGCTCGCTGGCCCGGCTTACCCGGGCAACACGGAGCCTCAGTACGACGAACTCGTCGTCTGCCTGGATGGGACCGGGACCGCCGAGGAGATGTTGCCGGCGGCGGCCTGGGTCAGCGCTTTGCCGATGCAGGTAACGATCGCCACTGCCGTTGCGTCCGAACGCTGGCCCAGCGAAAGTGCCGGAAATGCGGAGTACCTTGAGTCGGTCGCCAGCCAGCTGCAGAAAGCTGGGGCCTCCATCACCACTGCCGTGATCCGGGGCCTCAATCCTGCCGCCGCCATCGTCTCGTACGCTGCTGTACGTCCACGGGCGATTATCGCCCTCGTCACGCATGCACGCTCTGGACTGCCGCGCCTCGTACAGGGCAGTGTGGCGATGCAGGTGCTGCACAACGCACACAATCCCGTCCTCCTGCTTCACGCTCAGCCGGCAGGCATACGGGTCAGGCTCGAACCTGAACTCGCTAGGTCCCTGACATTCTAGCCAGAGAACGAGGGGAGGAGACACGCCATGGTTACCGAGACGGTCCAGGTGAGAGCGCCATCAACCATTGCTACGCCGGTAGACCCGGCCAGCATCGAATCCCTGTACAGCCGCTATGCAGCGGCGGCGACGCTACCTGACAGCGAACTTCGCCAGGCGCTCGTCACGTTCGCCGAGGCCGAGCACCGGCTACCGAAAGGCGGACTGCGTGCGGTGACGCTTGCACGAATGCAGGCACTGCTGCGCCTGGACCGGGAACTTGGCGCCGACGCCGTTCAACGGTTAGTTTCGACGCTTGAGTCCGTTATGGACGGGCTGCCCGGCGCACTCGCCATGCGGCGGGTCGAATTCGTGCAGACGCTCTACCACGGCTTCTCCGCAGCCGACCAGGAGCGTCTCAAACGGCTGATGCCCGGCGTGCTGGAGGTGCGGCCCGCGAACCGCCACGGCGGGAGTGCTCCCGTCCGGTGGCCGCGCCGTGGTTGGCAGTTCTGGAAGAGGGTCTGAACCACAGTACGCGCAGCGCAGCGGCGAGAGGTAGTATTAAAGAAGCAAACAATTAGGAAACTCGGTGATGCTCGACCTGCAGCGCATACGTGGCGACTTCCCGATCCTCGGACGCGAGATCCACGGACACCCGCTCGTGTACCTCGACAATGCTGCCACCACGCAGAAGCCCAGGCAGGTGATCCAGGCGCTGGTCGATTTCTACGAGCAGCACAATTCTAACGTCCACCGCGGCGTGCACACGTTGTCGCAGGAGGCCACGGATCTCTACGAGGCGGCGCGGGAGACGGTGGCGCGCTTCCTCGGTGCTTCCCGTGCTGAAGAGATCGTCTTCACACGCGGCACGACCGAAGCGATCAACCTCGTCGCCTATTCATGGGCGCGTTCGAACCTTGGACCAGGTGACGAGATCGTCCTGAGCCACCTCGAACACCACAGCAACCTCGTCCCCTGGCAGATCGTGGCGCAGGAGCGTGGCGCCGTACTGCGGTTTATCCCGCTCGACCCGGAAGGGCGCCTCGACATGAACGAGGCACGACAGATCATCGGCTCGCGCACGAAGCTGGTCGCTGTGGCACACGTCTCCAACGTGCTCGGGACGATCGTGCCCGTGCGAGAGCTGGCCGATCTCGCCCATGCAAACGGTGCCCTGATCCTGGTGGACGGAGCGCAGGCCGTGCCCCACATGCCGGTTAACGTCCAGGCGCTCGACTGCGACTTCTATGCCTGCTCGGCGCACAAGATGCTCGGGCCAACCGGCATCGGCGCCCTATATGCCAGGCGCAGGTTGCTCGGGGCGATGACACCGTACCAGGGCGGTGGCTCGATGATTTCGAAGGTTGAGCTGGAGCAATCCAGCTACGCCCCTGCTCCGATGCGGTTCGAGGCCGGCACGCCGAACTTCGCGGACGCCGTCGCCTTCGCGGCGGCCATCGACTACCTGACCGTGCTTGGCATGGACGCCGTCCGCGAGCACGAACGTGAGTTGACCGCGTACGCGCTCGACCGAATCGGCGCCGTCCCTGGCGTCGCAGTATACGGTCCGCGCAACGTTGACGAGCGTGGCGCCGTCGTTGCCTTCAACCTGCTCGACTACCATCCACACGATGTGGCAATGGTGCTCGACTATGAGGGCATCGCGGTGCGGGCCGGCCACCACTGCGCTCAGCCGCTGATGCGCTGGCTCGATGTCGCGGCGACGAATCGGGCAGCGTTCTACATTTATAACAGTGAGCGCGACGTCGACGCGCTCGTCGAGGCGCTGGGCAAGGTTGATGCCCTGCTGGCAGGCAAGCCCCCCGTGCCCGCCGGCCGCTGAGGGCGGAAAGCGAAACCATGCCTCAAAGCGCTCCAGAACCGGATCTCGGCGACCTCTACCGCGACCTGATCGTCGAGCACTACCGTGCTCCCCACAACTACCGTTCGCTTTCCTCGCCGACGGTAAGCACCGAGGGCATGAATCCGCTCTGCGGCGACGAAGTGCGTCTCGAGCTGCGTCTCGATGGCGAGCGGATCGCGGAGAGTGCCTTTACCGGCCACGGCTGCGCCATCAGCCAGGCCTCGGCGTCGATGATGACCGAGGCGATCACCGCGCAGCCCGTGGCCAGCGCGGTCCGCCTGTTGACCGCATTCGAGCGGATGCTCCGTGATGGCGCTGAGCCGGACCCGGAGCTGGGCGATCTGGAGGCGCTGCAGGGCGTGGCGAAGTTCCCCGTCCGCGTTAAGTGCGCCCTGCTGCCCTGGAAGGTGCTCCGCGACGCGCTCGATGAGTACGAAAATGCAGCAGCATCCGATGCCCCACCCTCGCCACAGCACGACCTGCATCCAGGCGGCCACGAAGCCAGGGCGTAGCCGCCGGCTTTGCCCCGACGGCGTTCTCGCAATCCACCGCTATACCATGGCTGATTTACCCTACGCAGACTGTCACAGTTCACCCGACAGACGGGCTCTCCGGGATGCCGCATTCTAACAGTGAGATTGAAAGAGAGCGGAGAGAACCATGAATCGCGAGCTACGTTGGCGCATCATCTTTCTGCAGGCAACTCTGGTCATCGTCCTGGCCTTTGTGGCGGGCGTTGCCTTCTGGGCGGCAAACTTCACGCACAGCTACGTGCATGATCAGCTTGCCAGCCAAAAGATTAGCTTCCCGGCTGCGGGCACCGCGGCGTTGAACCCGCAGGAGTTCCCCGACCTGCAGCAGTACGCCGGTCAGGCCGTCGATACCGGCCCGAAGGCGAAGGCCTATGCCAACGGCTTTATTGGACGGCACCTGGGCAAGGTCGCCGGCGGGCAGACGTTCTCCGAGGCCAGCGCCCAGGCCCAGGCCAACCCCACCGACACTAAGCTTGCCGCCCAGGCGGATACCCTGTTCAAGGGTGACACCCTGCGCTCCATCCTGCTCAATGCCTGGGGCTGGTGGACGGTCGGCACCTACGCCCTCTATGCCGCCATCGGTTTGACCCTCGCCGCCGTGGCCATCGCCGCAGCACTGCTGTTCGAGCTGGTAGTGGCTCCGAGACGTGCTACAGCCCGGGCCGAAGGCAGCAAGACTCATCGTGGCGGGCTCGTCCCGCAAGCCTGACCGCCATCGTGGTTCGTCTGATTCCGCCTGGGAGCATCGTCTCCCAGGCGGAATTTCTTTATCGCCCGCGAACGGGGCAGCGGCCAGTTGTAGCAGGGGACTGTAGGAACACGAAGGAGAAAGAGCGATGAAAGCACTTGTTGCGGTTGCCAGCCGGCATGGCAGTACCCAGGAGATAGCCCTTGCTATCGTCGGCGAACTGCGGACAGCCGGGATCGAGGTAGACGAGCAGCGTGTGGATGAGGTCAGGAGCATCGAAGGCTACGACGCCGTCATTCTCGGCAGTGCGGTCTACATGGGGAAGTGGCTCCCCGAGGCACAGCAGTTCGTTGAACGGCGCCGGCCGCGGCTCGCGACGATCCCGGTCTGGCTATTCAGCAGCGGTCCGCTCGGCGCCGAGAACCCGAAACCGCACGGCGACCCTGTCACGCTGCCAGCGCTACTCGAGGCGACCCACGCCCGCGAGCACCACATCTTTGTTGGCAAGCTTGATCCCGATGGTCTGAGCTTCGGCGAACGGCTGATCACCAGGGTCGTCCATGCACCAACGGGCGACTTCCGCGAGTGGGATGCCGTTCGTACGTGGGCTAAAGGCAT
>JBBRGK010000275.1:0-5071 GCA_038240805.1 Dehalococcoidia bacterium
CACCAGCACCAGCAACACCGCGAACTTCGAGGCGATATAGGGCACAACCTTCAGATTCACCAATCGCTCGCGACGGTAAATCGCGTCTTCCTTCGAGACTTCGCGGATCGCGTTCAACGTGCCGAGCCAGACCGCCGTCGCGGCCAGTATGAACGCCAACTGTGCCGCTTTAATCGCGCCAGCATTGCCATTTCCCGGCGCGATCTGGCAGGCAGAGGTGAGCGACCCGTAGTCGCCCGAGGCGGGTACTTTACACTCCGGGCCGGTGAGCGCCACCAGGTTTGCACCCCGAGGTACGCCAATCAGCCTGCCGGAGCGCAGATCCTCCTTGACCAGTTGGGCGTTGTTTCCGTTCTGGGCGACAACCAGGACGCCTGCCGATCGGTGCAAGGTTCCCGGCGAAAAGAGTGCCCAGAGCAGCAGCCCGATGATCGGCGCCTGCATCAAGAGCAGAAGCAGATTTTTGCGGTCGTGCACGAGAATATCCGCGTACCGCCTCGTGAGGATCCCAAACTGTCGCAGCTGGCCCGTTACGGGACGCGCTTTGCCTGGCCCGCCGCGTTCCGGCCGCGGCTCGGTACCGGCTGGTGTCTCACGCTCCCTGACGCCGGCCAGCGGTTCACCGACGAACTGTTGATAGGGCGCGGAGTCGCGGTAGGCGGCCTCCCACTCGCGCGGGCTGCGCTGGTTCTCCAACAGATCGTAGATATCTTCGAACTGGCTGACGCCGAAGTATTCCAGCGCTCCCCGCGGTGGACCGTAGTAGGCGACCATGCCGCCGCGGACGAGAAAGATGACCTTGTCGCACATGGAAACGTTACGGGTCGCGTGCGTGATTAACATCACCGTACGGCCCTGGTCGGCAAGCTGGCGCAGTAGGCCCATCATGCGCGTCTCAGTTCCAGGGTCGAGACCGGAGGTAGGTTCATCAAGAAAGAAGAGTGGCGGCTTGGTCAGCAGCTCGACGCCGATGCTGACCCGTTTCCGCTGCCCGCCGCTCAGGTTTGAGATAATCGTCTTCCGTTGCTGCTGCAGACCAAGCTCGCTGACGACCTCATTTACCCGGGCGGTCCGCTCGGCGGTGGTGGCATCCTGCGGCATGCGCAGTTCTGCCGCGTACTCGAGCGCCCGTTCCACCGGCAGCTCGCGGTGAATGATGTCGTCCTGCGGCACGTATCCGATCTGGGCCCGGAGTGAATCGAAGTGGTCATAGAGCGAAAAGCCGTTGAGCAACACGCGGCCACTGCTGGCCGGGCGGAAGCCACTCAGACAGTTCAGCAGCGTCGATTTGCCGGCGCCGGATACTCCGACAACGGCGACAAATTCGTGCGGTTGCACAACCATCGACACGTTGTCGAGGATCACTTTTCCTTTCGCGACACGCTTCGAGATGTCGATCGCCTCGAGCACGATGCCGGCGGTCTCATCGAACTGCTCGATCGTACCGTCGCTCACGGTTAGCCGGTACGGTCCAATGCGGACTACGTCGCCGTCGGCGAGCAGCCGTTCATCGATCGCTTCGTTATTGACGTAGGTGCGGTTGGTGCTCTTTAAGTCTGTGAGCGTCCAGCGTGAAGAGGCATCTGGTCTCTCGAGCAGTGCATGCTCCCGCGAGACCTGCGGCGAGTTCAGGACGAGGTCGCAGTCCGGGTCGCGGCCGATTCGCACCCTCGTGGCGCCCGCCGTGATCGGGTCACGCCGTGGTGTTTCGGGCCGCTGCATGCCTAGAATTCCCGGCAAGGCAGTTGTGAGGTCTTCGGAGACGGGGATCGCAATCGTGTCACGTTGCGGTGACCTCGGTTTTGGTGCCTCCGGTACCACCGGCTCGAGCACTGCCGGGCTGCGGTCGGTCAGGGCCACCGTCGTCCTGCTGCCGATCGTGCTGGCCTGCAACTTGAATGAAATTGTGACGGAGCCGGCCAGCTGAAAGCTGTCCCCGTCACTGAGCAGCGTCTCTTCAACCGGCTGACCGCCGATTTTCGTGCCGTTGCTGCTGTGCAAATCAACCAGTTCCCAGCGTTGGCCGCGTTTGCGTACCACGGCGTGATGCACCGAAACCGTATCGAGGTCGAGGGGGATATCGTTCTCGCTTCCCCGGCCGATCGTGACCTCGTCACGGCGAAGGTGAAAGTCAAATTCGTGATTCGGCGAGTGGACGTGAAGAACGGGAGTGACTGCGTCGAACGGCGCTGCCGCAGCCGCCGCTTCCGGAACCCGGATGTGCAAATTGAACGGCCCGATTGACGCCACGTCATCGGCACCTATGGATGCAGTCTCACTGTGAAGCAGGCGGTCGTTCAGTTTGGTGCCGTTCGCAGCACCCAGATCCTCAATAAGAATGGCGCCATCCCGCCGCATCAGGCGGGCGTGCTGGCGCGATACGCTCGCATCGTCGAGGACCACGTCGTTCGCGGCCGTGCGACCGAGCGTTATATCGTCGCCAGGCAGAGATAGCTGTCGGATCTCGCCATCGCGTTCGATGCGCAGTTCAAACATGGGCAGAGCATAGCGGACGCGCGATCGTCGTGCCACGCTGGCGGGCGACTCGACGGCATTTCAACGTCACATGGCGGTACTAATGTTGCTCAGCGGCGGTCTTTGAGCTTCTGAAAAACAACCGCCAGCACGCTAAATGTTGCGATAAAGCCTCCCATTACGAGCCAGGGCAGTGTCGCCTCACCGCTCAGCGCCGGGGTCTGCGGGAACTGTTCCGGAATACCGGCCAGCTTGACCACGCCGAAAATGCGGCCAGCGGCCTCGTAGCACCAGCGGGTGGTAACAATCGCCGAAAGCGGTTTCGCCACACCGAGATCCTGAATCGGAGTGAGCCCACCGGCAAACAGGATCTGAGGCACCATGATCAGCGGCGCCGCGACCACGGCGCGATCCGGGTTGGACACGGCAGCGGAGACGGCCAGCGCCACCGCGACCGAAGCGGCGCCACCGAGCAGGATCGAGAGAAACGTTCCGGTCAGAACAGCGGTGGGGTAGTGAATATATCCCGCCGTGACGCCCAGTAGCATCACACACTGGAGCACCATCAGCGCGAACAGGATAGCAAACTTGGACGCGATGTAGGGAATGATGCGCAGGTTCACTAACCGCTCACGTCGGTAGATCGCGTGTTCTTTAGAGATCTCGCGCACGGCGTTGAGTGTGCCAAGCCAGACCGCCACCGCCGAGAGAAGGAAGGCGAGCTGTGCCGCCTTGAGAGCCACGTTATTGCCGTTGCCCGCTGCGGGGTGACAGTCCGCGTTGGGATTCTGCTGGCCGCCCGCTACGGCCTCGCAATCGGGACCTGTGGTGGCGACAAGGTCCGCGCCGGGCGGCACTCCTATCAGGCCGCCGGTGGTTGCGTCGCGCTGGATCGCTTTTACAGCGCCGCCCTCCCAGGCGAATATCTGCAGACCCTTCGGCGCCTCAAACACGTTTGGGCTAAAAAGGGCGCAGAGCAGCACCGCCAGGATCGGCGCCTGCAGCAACAGGACCAGCAACTGCTTGCGGTCCTTGACCATCGTTGCGATGTACCGGCGGGTGAGGATGCCGAACTGACGCATATTTCCGGTGCTGCGCTGGCCTGCGCCCGCCCCGATGCGCTGCGGCCTTTTGCGGTTCTCCGATGGCAGGGTCGCAGCCTGGAGCTGCACGAGCGGCGTCATCACTTCCTGCTGATAAATCGACGACTGTCGGTATACCTCTGCCCACTCTTCGGGGGAGCGCTGGTTTTCGATCTGATCGTAGATGTCCTCGAACTCGGCCACGCCAAAGGTTTGCAGCGCATCGCGCGGCGTACCGAAAAAGGCCAACCGTCCGCCTTTGGTCAGGAAAACGACTTTGTCGCAGAGCGAGATGTCGCGGGTGGCATGCGTCACCAGCATCACGGTGCGACCCTGGTCGGCCATTTGCCGCATCAGATCCATCATGTGCGACGCGGTTACCGGGTCGAGCCCGGAAGTCGGCTCGTCCAGGAAGAACAGAGGGGGCTTGGTCAGCAACTCTACACCGATGCTGACCCGCTTCCGCTGCCCACCGGAAAGCCGGCCCACAGGGGTTTTGCGATGGGGTTCCAGGCCGAGTTCGCCGATGACCTCATCGAGACGAGCCTTGCGCTCTGCCTTGCTTGTATCGGCAGGCATGCGAAGCTGCGCCGAATAGTCAAGCGCGGTTTCAACGCTCAGTTCGCGATGAACGATGTCGTCCTGCGGGACGTAGCCGATTTCAGAGCGGAGGGAGCTGAAGTTGTCGTATAGCGAGTAGCCGTTCAACAGCACATCGCCGCTCGAGGCCGGCTTCAGCGCCGAAAGCGCATGGAGCAACGTCGTCTTGCCGGCGCCCGAGACGCCGACGATCGCAACGAATTCGCTCGGTTTAACGACCAGCGAGATGTCGTTCAGGATCGTCTTCTTGCCGACCTTTCGGGTCAAACTGAGCGCCTGAAGGAGTACGCCGGTGGTCTCATCGACGTACTCAATCTCCCCGCCGGAAACGAGCAGCCGGTACGGTCCAATGCGAATCACGTCTCCATCTCCGAGCCGCTGGAGCGTGATCGGATTGTTGTTGACGAAGGTCGTACCGTTGTGGTCGGAGGAACGGATAACCCACGAGGCGTCCTCACCGGCACGGTCGATCACCGCATGCTCCAGCATCACCCTTGGGGAGCCGAGCACGAGGTCATTTGTCGGTGCGCGTCCCAGCCGGATGCGCACGGCACCGGCCGGATGCGGAATCAGGTATCGTGTCGCCTCGCCCTGAGTGGACGCAGCCTCCTGCCGTTGGCGCTCCTCATCCTCGCGACCTGGCTTACCTCGCTTCCCTGAATCTGGCCCCCAGTCCTTGACGACCTGCTGGTTGAGCTCAGGGGCGGGCGCAAGTAACGAATCAAGCGCCGGGGCTTCCAGCCCTAACGCATCCGACGGTTGTTCTGGCGCGGAGGGAGCCGCGCCGGGCAACGCCAGGCTGGTGGCCGAAGGATCCGAGCCGGGAGAGAGAGTGAACGTGATCTTGACCTTGCCAGCGAGCTCAAACGTCTCGCCGTCGTCTAGCAGGGTCTCCTTCACCGGTTGACCGCCCA
>JBBRGK010000276.1:0-5069 GCA_038240805.1 Dehalococcoidia bacterium
GGACATGGCCGAACACCGCTTTACCGTCGTTCACACGGACGCAGGACCGGATGACGACCTCTCTACCGAGATCGCGATGTTCGAGCAGATTGGCGCACGGCTGCTGCGGGCGGTCGGGCCGTCGGAGCCGGCGCTTATCGATGCCGTGCGCGAGGCCGACGCGCTGATCGTCGTGCGTTCGGAGATCACCTCGCGGGTGGCGGCGGCGATGCAGCGCTGCCAGGTGGTGACGCGCACCGGCGTGGGCTACGACACGCTCGACGTGCCGGCCCTGACGGAGCATGGCATCATCGCGGTGAATCTGCCTGACATCTGGACCGACGAGGTCGCCAACCAGGCGCTGGCGCTGCTGCTGGCGCTGAACCGCCGGGTGATGCAGTACGACCGGCTGGTTCGCGAAGGCCGCTGGCGCACCTTTAGCCAGCCGCACATCGGGCCGCTCACCGGCGAGACGGTGGGCATCGTCGGCTATGGCCGCATCGGTGCTGCTTTTGCCCGGCGCTGCACAGCTCTGGGAATGCGCGTGATCGCCTACGACCCGTACAAACGCATGCCGCTGGACGAGCAGACCGGGGCGGAGCTTGTGGCCGACCTGGAGACTCTGCTTGCGCAGAGCGATTACGTTTCATTGCACTGCCTGCTGAATGAGGAGACCCGACACCTGATCGGCGAGGCGCAGTTTCGCATGATGCGTCCACAAGCATTCCTGCTCAACACCGCCCGCGGCGCCGTGGTGGACGAACAGGCGTTAATCCGCGCGTTGCAGGCGGGCCTCATCGGCGGAGCGGGCATCGATGCGTTCGAGCAGGAGCCGCCCGAGCGGGGTAGCCCCCTGCTGAAGCTGGACAACGTCGTGCTCAGCCCCCACAACGCCTTCTTCTCCGACGCTTCGGTGGCACGCATGCACCGACGTGTGGCAGAGGAGATCATCGCCGTGCTGGAGGGGGGCTGGCCGGACAATCCGCTCAACCCTGAGCTTTCAGAGCACCCAAGGCACGCCCACCGTAAAGCACACCTGCCGGCGTAAAAGTGCCGCAGCGATGTGGCGTTGTTCACACCCGCACGGTTGCCGCGCTGACTGAGACCAACGCGCCTCCCTGCCAGACTTGTCATACGAGACGCGTACACGGAGAGGTCCAACTATGTTCCGAACCAGCACACTGCCGCTGCTACTATGCAGCACACTTGTTGCCCTTAGCGCCGCCTGCAGCTCTGGCAGCACGGCGCCCGCGAATCGAAGCGCAACCCAGGCCGCCGCGGCAGGGGGCTCGCAGGCGACGAACGCCGGCGATGCGAAGCTCACCAACGGGAACGTCGATCCGTGTGCGGTGCTGACGAAGGCGGACGTGGAGGCGGTGATGGGTGAGCCTTCCGGCGAGCCCAACCTGGCCAGGCCCGGCCCTCCGCTCGGGCAGGTGATCTGCACCTACGGCGCCGCCGCCCAAACAGTGGTCAAAGGCGTCCAGCTTTCGGTAGTCCGCACCCAGAGCATGACCGACCAGATGCGCAAGCAGGGCTATTCTGCCCGCAGACTGTACGAGGACGGTAAGCTTGCCTTTCCCACTCGCCAGCCGGTTGCTGGCGTGGGCGATGATGCCTACCAGAGCGGGCATCAGATTCAGGCCGTGCAAGGCGGCACACAGTTCACGGTCGGCTTCACGGCCGGCACCGGCGTGACCGGTATGGACGACGCGACGCTCGTGGCGCTTGCCAAAAAGCTCTCGGCCAAACTGCCGCGCTAGGCGCGTATCGGCGCCGCGCTTGAGGAGGCCAGCGTGATCTCGGGATTCAACCACTCCGGCTTCGTCGTCCAGGATCTGGAGCGGATGGTCGCCTTCTACCGCGACACGCTGGGGCTGGTGGTGGAACGTGAGATCGACAGCGTCGCCCCGCCGGAAGGCGACCACACCGGTATTCCCGGTGCCCACCGAGCGCTGGTATTTATGGGACATGGCGGAAAACCCGGCAATACCGGCGGCCATTCGCTTGAGTTGATCCAGTACCTGAACCCGCCGAGTCCCGACGGTCATCTGCAGCGACACCAGCTGGGCGCTGCGCACGTCTGTTTCAATGTCGAAGACATCACAGCGTTCCACGGGCGGCTCTCGGCGCATGGCGTCCGCTTCGTCACGCCGCCGAAGTTCCGTCCCGGCCCCGACGGCGCCACGCACGGCATCTGCTACGCGCAGGACCCGGAGGGCAACTGGCTGGAGTTCATCCAGTAGAGCTGGCACGCGGGCCGATCCGCTCAGCGAATGTGCTGAATCAGCACCAGCCCGCCGATGACCACTGCGAGCAGGGCGATGAAGCCGGCGGTCATGCTGGCCGCAAGCACTAGCATGCGCCGCTCGGCGTTGGGCACCTGTTCAGTCTGTTCCGCAGCGAAGCGAAAGTCGGTCGCCTTCAACTCCTGGTAGCGGTCAAGGTCGGCGATCAGCTCGGCGTCCGTCTGGTAGCGTTCGTCCGGGTTGCGGCGCATGCACTTCGCCACGATACCTGCCAGGCCAGGCGGCACGTTTCCCGGCAGGGTATCAACCTGGCCGCTCAGGTGCGCCTGCATCACCTGCATCGGGTCGTCCCCCTCGCCGCCGTATGGAGCACGGCCTTTGAGCAGCTCGTAGAGCATCACGCCGAAGGCGTAGATATCGGTGCGGGTATCGCCGCGCTTGCCCTGGATCTGCTCGGGGGCCATGTAGGCCGGCGTGCCGCTGGCGTTGGTCAGCCAGCGCCAGGTCATTCGGCGTGAGCCTTCCATCAGGGCGATGCCAAAGTCGATGATTTTCGCGGTGCCATCGGATGCGATG
Organism: Dehalococcoidia bacterium; assembly: GCA_038240805.1. Classification (GTDB taxonomy): domain Bacteria; phylum Chloroflexota; class Dehalococcoidia; order CAUJGQ01; family CAUJGQ01; genus JBBRGK01. The sequence goes on from JBBRGK010000276.1 coordinate 2,805, forward strand.
ATCACGTTCTCCGGCTTCAGGTCGCGATGATAGACGTGGTGCTCGTGCATGTACTGCAAGCCCGAAGCGATCTGGCGGGCAATCGGCACCGCCTCGTCCACTGATAGCCGGCTGCGCTCACGGAGATAGCGGTGCAGGGGAACGCCTTCGGTGTATTCGAGCACCAGGTAGGGGGCAGAGCGGCTGACCTCACCGTCGATGGCGCACTGGATGTTGGGATGGTGCAGGCGGCGGGTGATCGCCATCTCGCGGCGGAAGTGCTCGAACACGGTCGGGTCGCCGAGCAGGCTCTCGTCCGGCCATTTGAGCACCGCTAGCCGATCGTTGCGCTCGTCCCGCACAAGGTATGCAGAGGCAAAGCCGCCTTCGCCCAACAGCTCAAGAATCGTGTACTGGTCGATGCGTTCGCCGACCTGGTGCGGCACGGCTTCTCCTCGTGGTGATGCTGCTATTGTATGAATTTCTTTGTATGAGTGTTTTGTGCTTCTCCCATGCTTCTCTTGTCCTACCTCTCTTGTCCTATCAATGAAACAGCGTCTGCCACCAGGCAACGTCCAGTGAGATCACTTCGCGCACACGCAGCTCCGGGTCGCCGCTGTAGCCGACACGGGCAAACGAAAAGCCGGTGGTGCGAATACCGGCGCGCTGGCAGGTGAAGATCGCTCGCGGCAGATGGTAGGACTGGCTGACCACGACGGCGGAGCGGACATGATACAGGTCGTGGGCACGGACGCAGGTATCGAATGTACGCAGGCCGCCGGGATCGCGCACGAGGGCGCTGTCCGGCACGCCCTCGGCGCGGGCCTGCTTCATCATCGCGGCTGGCTCGTCGTGACCCGGAGACACCCCGTCGCCCGACAGCAGCAGCCGCTTCACTTTACCTGCCCGGTAAAGCAGCACAGCGGCGTGAATGCGGTCAGCGAGGATCGGCGTCGGGCTGCCGTCCGGCTGCAGGCCGGCGCCAAAGACGATCGCCGCTTCTGCCGGTGGCACCGCCTCCGCCCTGTCATAACGGAGGCCGCTGGTGTGCCAGTAGATCCAGGCGCTCGGTCCCAGCAACAGCAGCAACACGATCGCGGCCAGGATTCCGCCCAGCAGCAGCAGTCGCCTCATGAGTTCAGCAAATCAGCGTTTCAACTTCGGCGAGTCTATGAATGTATGAAGGCAGCCCTGGCAAAGGCGGCGATCCACAGGCAGACATGCGTCTTCCGTGAGTGTAACCCCCCTCTCGCGTCACGGCCGAGCGAACGTGCTCACATTCCACCGGTCGGTGCAGGTCCATCCTCGCTGTTCGTATCGGGCAACCAATGATCGCCCTCTCCATAGGCCGCAGCCGGTGGACCAGTACCACCGGTAGGCGTAGTGGTAGAGGGGACGGGGTGAGGTTCACGCCTGCGGAACCGCAAAGACGCCTGTGCGCTCGAAGCCGAGCTGCGCGAACCGGCTGGTAAGGCTGCCCGCATCGCCGGCCACGAAGCTGAAGCCCTGCTCGGCCGCCGACCAGGCGATCGTTGCCCGGCACTCCCGATAGCTGCCGGTGTGCTGCGTTTCCAGATCGCTGACCGTCAGCTCGGGTCCTGCGTCTCCCCATGCCATCGCCAGCGAGAGGGTCGCCGGCACGCTGAGGTCCGGAGCGCCGCTCGTTTCGCCGATGAAATCTGGGACGGCCAGGTCCTGCAGAACCAGCGAGCCGCCGGCAGTGCCGAAATCAAAGCTGATCGCCTCGGCCGTAACTGGCACCGTCCAGAACAGACCGCTTGCCGGGATGCCGGGGTGGAAGTCGTGGACGAGATCGGTGCCGAACTGGCCCCGCCAGAGGCTCAGTCAGAGCTCTACGAAGGCGCCCGTGCGCAGCTGGCCGCTGCTATCGATGTACTGACCGGCCATGAAGCGGTTGTCCACACGGAACGTAAACGGCTCCGTCGTGCCATCCGCAAGTTGCCCGGTGCCGGTGCCGATCAGATCGGCGACCCCGACGATGCCGTCGAAGTCGTCGATCGTCGAGATCGCGATGCCGCGGCCAGGCGGGTAGAAGTGGAGGCCGCGTACGCCGCCGGGTAGCGGCTTCGGCGCCGGGTCCGTATTCGATACGGTCTGAGCATGAACAGCGCGGGGACCGATCCAGCGTTCGCCGATCGCAAGCCCGGCTGCCGCCGACGCGCCGGCGACGAACAGCCGCCGCCGCGAGAGTTCGCGGATGCCTCGTCCGTCTGGGAGATCGGAGCGCCGGGCGCCTGGTGCTAGATTTATCGTCATTGACCCGCT
>JBBRGK010000277.1:0-5063 GCA_038240805.1 Dehalococcoidia bacterium
CCGGTCGTGATTTTCGGCCACATCTGTCGGTTCGCCCGGCTCCGCCGGGAACATGCCAATGATGCTCAGCAGCGCCTCGTCGCGACTGACCGCCTTGTGGCGAGTGCTACTGTGCCGCCTGGCCTTCGGTGCTGGCTTAATCATGGCGATGTTCTCATTGTCTCGCGTGAGCATGATCGAGGTTCCGTGTTCTCGCACGTCCTCGACCAGTCGCTGAAAGTCATCGATGCTATCCATGTCGATATATTCAACTTGCAGAACCATGCGCTGCCACCTCTTCTACGCGGTACGGCCAGGCAATTATACGCTCCAGGCAAGCACCGACGGCAGCAGAACCGCCGGCTCACCTGTCGCGTAGGCCCCGTAACAGGTACGATGCTCTCCGGTAGCCTGCAAAGGCACACGCGCTGATCTGGTTCCGCAGCACTGTCAGCCGGTCCCGTACCCGGCGTGTGACGAGTTCATTCAGGAGGAGATGCGTGACGGTTTTCAGGAAAGTACTACTGATCGCGGCCGGCAGCGTCGAGGCGCTGTTGCTGATCGCGCTTTTCACTGTCCCCGCGCGTGCGGTCTTCGCCCAGACCCCTGCTGCAACGCCGCAGACGTGGCAGGTATCCGTCGGCAACACCAGCCCGGACGGACACAACTACGCCTTCAACGCCTACTATCCCGAACGTCTGCAGGTCCACGCAGGCGACACGATCAAGTTCAACCTCATTGCGCCAGCGCTGGAGTACCACACGGTTGCCGTGTTGCAGGCACGCGCCATCCCAGAAGCCGTCTACACCGGCCAGGCTGGCGGCTTCGCCTATCCGGACACGGCAGCCGCCGGTGGTCTGCAGCGCAGCATCTTCTCAGGCCCGCCGGCGCCACCCTGCGGCCGGACAGGCCAGGCCACCTGTAGCTTCACCGGTACATCCTCGGTCAATTCGAGCGCGCTGGTCGGTCCCGCAGGCACGGGCGCAACCGGCAACACCAGTTTCACCACCACCGTGGCGCCGGCAACCGCAATCGGCACCTATTTCTTTTTCTGTCTTGTGCATGGCCCGGCAATGAGCGGCAGCTTCGATGTCGTGCCAGCCTCCGAGCGGGTGCAGACTGCCGAAACGCTGCGGGCTGACGCACAGCGTGCCTACGAGGTTGATGTCGAGCACCTGGTCGGCCTGGAACGCAACATTTCCGCGCCAGATGTCGAGGTGAAGCAAGACGGTACCCGTGGTTGGAGTATCGCTGCAGGCGACGGTACTCCCGACGGGCGGCTCGGAGTCTACGAGTTCGGCGTTCGCAACCTGGTCGTCAAACAGGGCGACACGGTTACCTGGAACAACGCATCCGGCATCGGCGACCAGCACACCGTTACCGGCTTCGGCTCTCAGCCGGGACAGAGCCCGCCAAACCTCGCGGTCTACCAGCCCGCCTGCTCGACGACGAACGGCGACGTGTTTCCCGCCGCCGGGACGTTCGGTCCGGATATCTGGAACGGCTGCCCGGGCATGGAAGAACTACTGCTCACGCAGTTCGCCTATCCCGACCCGATCTCGGGAAGCTCGTATGCACCCGATTCCGGTGTCACCTCCGGCATCCTCGTCGGCCGGGCCGAACTGGCCACACCGATTGAGCAGGGCTCACCGTTCAAATCGAGCTACACGGTACTGTTCCCGACGCCCGGCACCTACACTTATACCTGCGTGATCCACCCTGGTATGAACGGCACGATTATCGTCCAGTGATCGCTGTGCAGCGAGTCTGTGCCTGCCTGGTCATTCGTTACGTGGCGGCGAGGATGATGCCGGCCGCTCCTGACGCCGCCAGTGGGAGCGTCGCCGGTTGTCATCTGTCTCCGGCTGTGGCAGCCAGCCCGGCACGATCATGAGGAAGTAGCGCCCCAGCGCCTCGACGTACGGCTCATATTCGGCGCGCAGTTGCGTCAGGTACACTTCTGAGTCGCCGGTTGTCTGCAACGCAATGCCGGACTGCGACAATATCTCGCGCAGGCGAAGATAATCCGCGTGCGGCAGACGGTCGAGCACCTCTTTCTGGCGTTTCGTCGGAAGCAGGTACGGCTCGCTCAACTCGATCGCCGCTTCGCAGGCCGCATCGAAGGTCAGGCGCGCCTGCTCCTTCGGCAGCCCCGCGATGCCGACGATCAGCAGGGCACAGAGGTCGAGAATGACCGCGAGCGAGGCGACCCACGACTCGTCTGGATGCTGCGAGCGGAAGTATGACAGGGGAGCGTGCGCAAGCTGGGTGGTCAGCACCTGTGCGGCCCAGTTCTCCCAGTCACGCAGGCGCCCATCGACTGCCATCGGGTCGTTCACCCGGTCACAGCGGGCGAGCCAGCTTGCGGCGGTCATCGAGGAGCCGGTATGGCGGGTCATCAGCCAGATGTTGACCTCCCGGATCGCGAACGCCTGGTAAAGCGCCGGCAGGTAGCCGATCAACACGGCGAGAAAGCCGAAGCCGATGCCAGCTTCGAACACCGTCACCACGCGCGCCGGCGGCGACCGTGGCGTCACGTCGCCCAGACCCAGGGTGAAGAATGTGGTGCCGCTTTCGTACAGGTCGGTGGTGAAGCCGGCGTGGCTGCTGACGGCGTTCAGTTGCGAGCCCGCCGCCCATTGCAAGCCCGCGAAACCGGCGATCAGCAGCAGTACCCACACCACGAGCAGCAACAGTAACGAGAGCGGACCGAACACACCCAGGTAGGACTCACGCCGGTTCAGGTTTCGCATCGGACGGCTGCCAAGCCTCCATATGGACCAGCCGTAGTGGTAGAAGTAACGCGACATGCGCAGCGGCTGACTCGCCCGCCGTGGCAGCACGATCGTCTGGAAAGCATCGACCATGACGCCAAAAATTAACAGAGCGCAAGCGATTCCAACGACGGCGTGCATCGGCGGTCCCTCTGGCAGAGCATAGTACGAAGCAAGCCACCGCGCCCGACGGCGATTACTCCGGCGGCGCCGGCGATGTACCCGAGGCAAGCCGTGCCAGGGCGAAGTCCAGTTGAAGCTGCACCTGCTTGATCGTCTCTTCGATCACCAGCGAGCCGTGGCCGGCATCGTAGTGATAGACCTCGTGCGGCTTTTCAAGCTCGGTCAGGCGGGCGATGTAGTTGTCGATCTGGCGGATCGGGCAGCGCGGGTCGTTCTCGCCCGCCGTGATCAGGACGGGGGCGCGGACACGCTCGATGTATGTGATCGGCGAGCGCTCGCGATACACCTCTGGGATCTCTTCCGGCGAGCCACCGAACAGCGCCCGATCGAAGTCCTTCAGCGGCTCCATCTCATCCTCGAAAGCGGCCACGTAGTCGGCCACCGGCACCGCTGCGAGACCAAGCGACCATCGCTCCGGCTGCGTGCCGAGTCCCAGCAGGGTCAGGTAGCCGCCCCACGAGCCGCCACCGAGGGCAATTCTCTGCGGGTCCGCGATCCCTTCGCGGATGACCCAGTCGTGGACCGTGGCGATGTCCTCAAGCTCGGTCAGGCCAGGGTTGCCTTCGATCGCGTCGCGCCAGGCGTTGCCGTAGCCGGTGCTTCCGCGATAGTTCACCATTACGACCGCGAGGCCGTGGTCTACCCACGCCTGTACGAACGGTGAGAAGCTGTCACGGTCCTGCGCCGTGGGTCCGCCGTGGATCTCGAACACCGTCGGATGCGGCCGTGGCCCCGCAGGCTCGGCCAGAAAAACATGCACGCCTTCGACATCATGGTCGCTGTAGGCGACACCGCCTGGAGCGCGCTCACCCGGCGGACGCAGCAGGACGCCGCTGCTGCTGCGGATCTCGGACGGCGTCGAAGAGCGTGTCCACGCGTACCAGATCTCGCCGTCCGGCCGCACCGCCGCGCTCGCGATCGTGCCTGGCTCGACCATGATCCTGGTCAGGGTTTGATGCTGCAGCTCATAGCGGTAGAGATCGACCCGCCCGCGAAAGTCGTGCGCGATGAGCAGGGCGGAGGCATCGGGGTACCAGTCGGCATTCACTTCACCGGGCAGGTCGAGCACCAGCTCGATCACGTTGCCGGTCTCGGGGCTCCAGATCAGCGGCCGGGGCATATCCTGGCGCTCGTGCTGCAGCAGCAGTCGCTGATCGCCCGCCACCGGCGACCAGGCGGACGGCCACAGCCCTTTGCCGGGACCATCCCAGAGGTCCGCGACCTCGCTGCCGTCCAGTTTCAGCACCCGCAGGGCAGGATGACGGCTGTCTCCGTGCTCGGAGTGGCCAATACAGAGCAGCGTCTCGTCGCGCGAAAGGCCGCCCGTCCATGCCGCCTCGGTGTGCTCGTATAAAGACCGCGGCCGTTCTTCACCACGGACCAGATAGACACTGCTGCCGTCGTCGGTGGAGGAACCGATCACGGCGAAGCCTCGCCCGATCTCAAGCCCGGCGCTGTACGCAGGCGGCAGCGCTTCGGCCACGATCGTGCGCTCTCCGCCACCACCAAACGGTTCGATGGTCCAGCGCCCGAGCTCGTTGCCGCGTTCGTCGTCGAACCACCAGATCTGCTCGCCGGCCGGGTCAAGCTCACCGTGCAAAGTGCCTTCGGGGCGGTCCGTCACCTGCCTGTGCGTGTCCGCCCGGCGATCCCAGGCGTACAGCTCCCACTTGCCACCCGCGTTCGAGGCGTAAAGTAACCGCTCTGGCTCATCGCGCGCCCAGCCAGGCAGGGATACCCGCGCTGCGCGAAAACGCCGTTTCCAGGCCGGCTCGTCGGAATGCTGAGCCGTGTCGCTATTGAAGCTGGAAGCCATCTGAGCCTCGCGGACGGCTGATTGCCGCCGGTTCGAGTATACGGTGCAAGTCGGCGAAGCAGTTGCACCCGCGGCACTCGAACCGCGTGCAGTCCCTGGTGTTCCGCTTCAGCTACCATTACACGAGCGGCACTGCGACCTCACGGCGATGGGAGCAGACGTGCCAGAACATAGATCGATGAGACAGGAAAACGGAGGAGATAAAGGTGGCAACAAATCCAGGCATACCCGCGCTGCCGGACGGCGCCGGCGAGGTGCAGACCACGCCGAGCGGCCTGCAGTACCACGAGGTCGAGGCGGGCACCGGCGCG
>JBBRGK010000278.1:0-5059 GCA_038240805.1 Dehalococcoidia bacterium
GACGAGTGCGCACTTGGTCCACTGGGCTTCCAGAACTACGCCGTTGCCTGGCGCAAGGAGCTTAAAGGCGTCAAGATCACCAACCTGGAAGGCTGGGATCTGCGTGACGCATGGCTGGATAAGTAGGAACTGTACCTTCAATTCTCCTGGTGAGCCGACGGCTCATCCGGCAGAAGACCGAGGGCGAGCGTGACCGGCTATATCGTCAAACGTCTCGTGCTGGCCGTACCCGTGTTGCTTGGCGTGGTCACGCTCGTGTTCTTCGTCATGCGCGTTGTTCCGGGGGACATCGCCCGGAACCTCGCCGGAGATAACGCTACGGTCGCCCAGGTAGACCAGCTGCGGCACAGCCTCGGCCTCGACAAACCCGTTGCTGTCCAGTACGTAACCTATATCGGCAAACTGGCCAGGGGCGATCTCGGCCGATCCGTCTATTCGCGCCGCTCCGTGGCGCAGGAGCTGCGGAGCGCCTTTCCCCGCACGGTCGTGCTCGCGGTCGTTGCCCTGTCAATTGCTACGGTCATCGGTGTAAGCCTGGGGGTGCTCGCAGCCTCCCGCCCGCAGACGATGTTCGACTACGCCGGGATGGGCTTCGCTGCGATCAGTCTCGCTTTTCCGAACTTTGTCCTCGCGTTGGTGCTGGTCTACGTCTTCGCGGTCAAGTTTGGCTGGCTGCCTGCGTCGGGCAAAATGGATGTGAAGCACCTCATCCTGCCGGTCACGACCATCGCGCTGCGCGAGAGTGCCGTGACCTTCCGCCTCACGCGAGCGACCATGCTGGACGCCATGCATGGCGACTACGTTCGCACGGCATGGGCCAAAGGGCTGTCTGAACGTCTGGTGTTGATGCGACATGCACTGCGCAACGCGCTCCTGCCAATCGTCACCCTGGTCGGACTGCAGCTTGGCTTCACGCTTGGCGGGGCGGTCATCATCGAATCGATCTTTGCCTACCCCGGCGTCGGCAACCTGATCGTGTCGTCTATCAACCAGCGAGACTACGCCATCGTCCAGGGAGGCGTGCTCGTGCTGGCGGTTTTCTTCGTTTTAATCAACCTGACGGTCGACCTCTCCTACAGCCTGATCGATCCACGGGTGAAGCATGGTTAACGCTGCGGAGACCACCGCCATCGGTAGACGGGTGCCCGGCACCCGTCGCGCCGAAACATCAGAGTTGCGCCGCATTGTTCGTCGGTTTCTGCGCAACCGGCTCGCGGTGCTCGGGTTCGCCGTCATCGCCGGGCTGGCGGTTGCTTCCATTGCTGCACCGCTGCTCACCAGCCAGAATCCAAACATTGGCCTGCTCGGAGCGGCGCGGGAGGGGCCATCGAGCGCTCACCCGTTCGGCGCGGACGAGCTCGGACGTGATATTCTCGCCCGCATCCTCTACGGCGGGCGCGTGTCACTGGGTATCTCGGTGCTCTGTGTAGCCGTCAGCCTGGTATTCGGCGCCCTGGTCGGGAACATCAGCGCCTACGCCGGGGGCTGGCTCGATAACCTCGTGCAGCGCCTCGTGGACATGATGCTCGCCTTCCCTGGAATCCTGCTCGCGCTTGCCGTGGCGACGGCTCTGGGGCGAGGTATCATGCCGTTGGTGATTGCGGTGTCGGTTTCATCTATCCCGGGCTACGTGCGGATCTCGCGTTCGACCGTGCTGTCGGTGAAGACTGAGCCATTCGTCGAAGCGGCGCAGCTAGTCGGTGCGCATCCCGGGAGGATCGTCTTGCGACACATCCTGCCCAACGCGCTGACACCGCTAATCGTGCAGTCTACTCTGCAACTCGCTGGAGTGCTGTTGGTGGTAGCGAGCCTCAGCTTCCTCGGCCTCGGCATCAACCCCCCGACGGCGGAATGGGGCGGCATGGTTGCAGATGGCCGGGCATACCTGGCCACCTCCGCCCACATGGTCTGGTTCCCCGGCTTTACTCTGGCTCTGGCGGTGCTCGGCTTTAACTTGATCGGCGACGGCCTGCGCGATGCGCTTGACGTCAGGTCAGCCCGTTAGCGGCGCCGGTTCCCTTGACGGCAGGCCGGGCGCTTAAACCGTTCGGCCAAACGAGGAGAATCCCATGGCACTGGCGCTGGATGGCATTCGTGTCGTCGAACTGGGTGATGGCATCGCCCCTGCCTACTGCGGGCGCATGTTGGCCGACATGGGCGCCTCGGTGACCAGGCTGGAGACTGAAGGCGAGTCTGGCATCAGGCCACGCTCCGGCGGAAGACTGTACAGAGTGCTCAATCGCGGAAAACAGCTCGCACCGCAGGACCCTGATAGTAACGCTCTCATCGCCCGGCTCAAGGGCGCCGACGTGATCGTGGAATCGTTGTCACCCGAGCGCTTCGCCGCTCTGCGCGAGAAGCTGCTGCAGCTTACCGAAAGTGGCGTGATCGTCGCCTCACTCTCGGTGTTCGGCCGCCAGGGGCCATATTCGAGCGAGCCTGCATTCTCCCTGCAAGCGGTGGCCGGCTCAGTGGCCTACCGCCTGGGAGACCCCAAACGTGCTCCGCTAGTATTCCCGCTCGAAGGAGGGGACTACATCGGTGCAGTGGCGGCATCTACTGGAGTCTTGCTCGCACTGCATGCACGTTCACGTGGTACCCCGTCGCAGTGGGTGGATGTCTCAAGCTGGGAGGTGATGCAGACCTTCCTCAACCGCATGGCGCTGTCTGCCCTCCCGAGCGCCGGCGTCCGCGGCGCACGAGGAGGACATCGTGCCCCCAGGCTGTATCCCTGGGTGACGCTTAACTGTCAGGACGGATACGCCTGCATCTGCACGCTGCTCAAGAAACACTGGGATCGATACGCTGAGGCGATTGGTCACCCCGAGTGGATCGATGACCCGCGTCTTCCTGTACCGGGAGGAACGCTCCCGGGCGAGATCAAGGACGAGCTGGACACCGCGCAGGAGCTGTTCCTGCGTACGAAGTCGAAGGACGAGTTGTTCGACTTCTTCCAATCGTTGCGAGTGCCCTTCCACCCCGTCCGCACGATCCGCGAGACGCTGGCAGCTCCTCAGCTCGAGCACCGCAGCTTCTGGGTGGAGTGCGACGATGGCACCGGCCGATCGTTGCGCGTGCCGGGTCCTGCGGTGCGCGTGCCCACGAACGGCGTTGCGAAGAGCCCGGCCATCCGGCAGTCAGGTCCTGCCGGGGCAGCGCCGATGCACACCGCTGCGGCCGGCGGCGCCGTGCAGCCCCTGGCCGGCATTCGAGTGCTGGATCTGACGCAGGTGTGGGCTGGCCCCCTTTGTGCACAACAGCTGGCCGACTTTGGTGCGCAGGTGATCAAGGTTGACGCTCGCGGCCGCTCGTCGGCGAACGCCCGCTTCCAACGCGATGAAACGGACAACGCCGCCGCACCCTACGCCAGTCTGCTCCGTAACCGTACCCCCCTCACGCTCAACCTGGGCGAGGTGAGAGGGCGTGAGCTGCTGAAGCAGCTGGCCGCGAAGAGCGATGTCCTGGTGGAGAACTACTCCTCGCGCGTGATGAGTGGCTGGGGCATCGGGTATGCCGATCTAAAGGCCGTGAACCCGCAGTTAATCATGTTGAGTATGTCCCCTGCCGGTCATTCGGGACCATGGTCCGGCGTCACCAGCTACGGGCCGTCGCTTGCAGCGCTGTACGGCACGAAGTCCTTGCTCGGCTACCCGGATGATCCGATGCCGATGGAGGACATGAGCGAGTCCGACCCGATCGCTGGTATGTACGGTTTTCAGGCCGTGCTCGAAGCACTGCTGGCCCGTGAGCGCACCGGGCGCGGCTGCCACATTGATATGGCGCAGGGTGAGACGGTGCTCGCGCACGCGGTTGAAGCCGTCATTGCCGCCCAGGTGGAGGCGCCGATACCGCGCGGCAACCGGCATGCGACGATGGCTCCGCACGGTATCTTCCGCTGCGCAGGCGATGACGAATGGATCAGTATCGCCGTCGAGGATGACGCTCGCTGGCAGGCCATGTGCGCGCTCATGACCAGGCCCGACCTTGCGCAGTCCTATCCTAACGCCAGGGCGCGGCTCAGCGCCATAGAGACGGTCGAACATGCTGTAGAGGACTGGACACGCACGCTGGACAAGTTTGATGCCTGGGAGCAGTGCCGGCGCGCCGGCATCGCTGCGTTGCCGGTACTCAACAATGGCGACCAGATCATCGACGAGCATTTGGTTGCACGCCGCCGTATTGGCGTGAGGGTACCCGCACAATTCGAGGACCCGGCAGCGATTCCGTACGGGCACCCGATCAAGCTGGATCGCACCCCGGCCGTTATCTGGGGGCCAGAGCTATCATTCGACGTTCCCCATGTCGAGCCACTGCGCGACATTCTCGGCATGAGCGACGGCGCAATCGACGAGTTGATCGAAGCCGGCGTGGTGTAGCGGGAGTAAGCAGGGTAGCAGACATGACATACAAGTTCGCAGAATTACGCATCGATGGCCCGGTCGCCGTCGTGACGATGAACCGGCCTGACCGCTTAAACGCGCTGAGCGAAGAGCTTGAGATCGACGTCTGCGCCGCGTTGCTGGATGCAGAGTCAGACGCTTCCGTGCGTGCGATCGTGCTGGCCGGCGCGGGGCGCGCCTTCTGTTCTGGGCATGATCTGCAGGCCGGCAGGGAGCGGACGCCGGTCACGGGCGTCGAGCGCGCCGCAGGCGTACGGCGACGAACCAGCCGCCTGCTGCGTGCGACTCTGTACAACCACAAACCCGTCATCGCTCGGGTTCATGGCTTTTGCCTGGTTGCAGGCGCCGACCTCGCCAGCGGCTGCGACTTCATCATCGCGTCTGACGACGCGACCTTCGGGTATCCTGTGCTTCGTACCAACCCACGCCTGCCCAGCACGTTGTGGCCCTGGCAGATCGGTATTCCTCGGACCAAGGAGCTGCTGTTTTCCGGAGACATGATCGCGGCTCAGCAGGCGCTGGCGTTCGGCATCGTGAACCACGTCGTGCCGCGCGAGGAGTTGGAGAGCTTCACGCATAAGATCGCGATGCGTATCGCGCTCGGTTCATCCAAGAGAGAGCAGAAGCGATGGCTCAACGGCCTCCTGACAACCTCATTA
>JBBRGK010000279.1:0-5058 GCA_038240805.1 Dehalococcoidia bacterium
GAGCGGCTCGGCGATTTGTTTGGTCACTCGCGGTTTTCAAGCGAGCGCAAGCTGGAACGTATGTCAGAGTTGCTACGCGAGCGGTTCGATTGGGACGTGATCACCGCAGCGCTTTCGAACGAGCACCCGGCGGCTGCCGCACATTAGATGCCGGTGGCGTTGGCTAAACCAATACCCGGGTCAGGCTAATCGGGACGGGTCGCCACCGTGCCGGCTCGCAGCGGCTGGGCGGCGCCGGTGAAGCCCGCCTGGGGGCGTGACAGTGGAGTCGTTGCGTCGTCGCCTGTATCAGGGCGGTTGCGCTGATGGCGGGGCATCGCGCAGTAGGGGCATGCCACCCACGAATAGCTGAGCGGCTTCTGACACTGCGGGCACGGCTCTTTTAGCTGTGTGGTGCAGGTCGGACAGACGATGTAGTCATCGAGCACACGCCGGTGACAGGTGGGGCAGCCCTTCTGGTCTTCAAGCTCCTGCAGCAGTGCCTCTTCTTCCAGAGTGCGTTCGTACGCCTCGGCGAGCGTCACTTTCGGCCGCAGGATCAGGTACAGCCAGAGGCCGGGAAGGTTGAAGACCAACACCATGAAAACGGCGATGGCGTGATAAAACGGGTCGCGCGATCGATCGCGGATATCCCGGTAGACCCAGACGAGCCCTGCCGCCCAGAGCACGACCAGGTACGTGACCAGGACGGCCACGACGATCTTGACCGTGTCCTGCCAGGTGCCGCCCGGCCACGAAACCGCAAAAGCCCACGCGCCGGGAAAGGGCAGAGACGTCATGCCGTTCCTCGCTGGCGATAAACCCGGACAACCCGACCGGCTAACCGCAGCCACAGGTCTTCGCCGGATTATATCGTACGGGATCGCTTGACGAAACGCGGGCCAGGGAGCGCCTTCGATCGCGTGTTACCATATTACAGCCCGCAGACAATCCGCCGCTTTCCAGGTGCAGCACCTATGCAGTCCCTCCTTTCCGGCCTCAATCCACGCCAGGCGGAGGCGGTCACGACCGTGGATGGTCCGCTGCTGATTTTGGCTGGTCCCGGCAGCGGTAAAACGCGGGTCATCACCCAGCGCATCGCCTATCTCGTCTCCCAATGCGGCGTGAAACCCTGGCGGATTGCGGCAGTGACCTTCACTAACAAGGCCGCGCGTGAGATGCGCGAGCGGGTGGAAGTGCTGCTCGGTGGGAACGTGCGGGACATTACGATGGGCACGTTTCACTCGGTCTGTGCCCGCATCCTTCGGGTCGACGGGGCGGCGATCGGGATCGATCGCAGCTTCACGATTTTCGACGACGGCGACCAGCTAAACCTGATCAAACGCGTGCTCGGAGATCTGGGGATTGATCAGAAACAGACGAACCCGCGGGCCGTGCTTGGCGCAATCTCCAAAGCAAAAAACGAGCTGCGTGGCCCTGAAGAGTATGCCCGTGCCGTGAATTCCTACTTCGAGGAGATCGTCAAACGCGCATACAGCGCCTATCAGGCCGAGCTGGCGTCGCAGAACGCGGTCGACTTTGATGATCTGCTCATCCGCACCGTGGAGCTGCTCGCGAACGTACCGGAGGTGCTGCAGAAATACCAGCAGCGTTACCTGCATGTGATGGTGGACGAGTTTCAGGACACAAATGTGGTCCAGTATGCGCTGATCCGCATGCTTGGCAAGGGCCATGGCAACGTCTGCGTCGTCGGCGACCCCGACCAGTCGATCTACCGCTGGCGAGCTGCCGATATCCGCAACATCCTCAATTTTGAGCATGATTTCCCGAATACGAAGGTCGTGCTGCTGGAGCAGAACTATCGCTCGACCCAGAATATTCTCGATGCCGCCCAGGGCGTCATCGCCGCTGCGGACTCACGGCGCGAGAAGGGGCTCTGGACCGAAAACGAACAGGGGCTGCCAATAACGATCTACGAAGCGATGGACGACGAGGACGAGGCATCCTACGTCGTGCGTGAGATCTCGTCGAGCCTCCGTTCCGGCGGCCACCGGCCGAAGGACCACGCCGTCATGTACCGCACCAACGCTCAGTCGCGCGCGGTCGAGGACGCCCTGGTCCGCTCCGGTATTCGTTACCGGCTGATCGGTGGCACTCGGTTCTACGAACGCCGCGAAGTCAAGGATGTACTCGCCTATCTGCGGCTGATCAACAACCCGCGCGACAGTATCAGCCTCGCGCGGGCGATCAACACACCTCCTCGCGGCATCGGTGCGGCAACGCTCAACGAGCTTGCCAGCTGGTCAAAGTTACAGGGTGTGCCGCCGTACTTCGCTCTGCAGATCCTGCTTACCCACGAACAGGGCGGTGCCGAGGCAGGCACTTCGCCGCCGCCGTTCAACACGCGCAGCGCCCGTATGCTGGTGCGTTTTGTGTCGATGCTGAATGAGCTGATTGAAATCGGCGAGCATGAGCCGATCGCGGTGGTGCTGAAAGAGCTTCTGGAACGGATCGACTACCATCGCTTCCTGCTGGACGGCGGCGAGGAAGGTGAAGACCGCTGGAAGAACGTCGAGGAGCTGACGAACCTGGCGGCACAGTACGACGCCGCCGAGGATGCGATCGAGCTTCCACACGACGTTGACGACGAGCGGCCAGAAGAACCCGCGCCGCGCACCGCCCTCGCGGCCTTCCTGGAAGACGTGGCCCTGGTCTCCGATGTGGATGAACTGGACCAGCAGCAGGACGCTGTGACCCTCATTACCCTGCATGCTGCTAAGGGACTGGAGTTCCCCGTCGTGTTCATCACCGGGCTCGAAGAGGGGCTGCTGCCACACATGCGCTCGCTCGAAGACCCGGACCAGATGGAGGAAGAGCGGCGGCTTGCATATGTCGGCATCACCCGCGCCCGCGAGCGGCTGCACCTGTCGCACGCTTTCCGCCGCGCCAGCTGGGGGTCCGCCGTCTTCAACCCAGTCTCGCGGTTTTTGAAGGATATTCCGCCGGCGCTGACGACTACTAGAAGCAGAATCGAAGGCTCCAGCAGTTCAAGCAGCTCCGGCGCGACCCGCGTGCGCGAACGGCTCGTGGATCTGGCGCTGCGGGCGCCGGCGCCGGGTTCCTCGACGCCCGCAATGCAGTTCAAAACTGGAGACATGGTCCGCCACGCGAAGTTCGGCCAGGGAATCGTCGTCAATGCGAACCAGCGCGATGGCGATGTCGAGGTCATGATCGCTTTTCAGGGCACTGCCGGGCTGAAGAAGCTGCTGCTAAGCTTTGCGCCGCTGGAAAAGGTCGTGGTTTGACCGGACTGCCGCTCGGGCTGGTCGTCAGGGTCACATCTGCCGACGCGCGCGACTGGCTTCTCACGCACGGACTGCGGGTCCTGCTGATCATCGGCGTAGTGCTGCTGGGCCGCGCCATCGTAGACCGACTTGTGCCCCGTGCTGTGCGGCGAACGGTGTTGCGTGGCGCTTCTGCTGCGGACCTGCCCGAGCGTACGAAGCGGGCTGATACGCTCAGCCGGGTGCTGGTAAACGTCGCGATCGTCTCACTGCTGGTTATTGGGACTTTTATTGTTCTCAGCGAGATCGGCTACAACCTTGCGCCGGTCATCACCGGGCTCGGAATCAGCGGTGTTGCCATAGGACTCGGCGCTCAGAGTCTCGTCAAGGACACGATCAACGGGCTCTTGATCCTCGGCGAGAACCAGTTCAGGGTAGGCGACTACGTCACGGTCGCTGCGGTGTCCGGCACCGTGGAGGAGATTACGCTGCGGCGCACGGTCCTGCGGGACATCGACGGCACGGTCCATTCGGTGCCCAACAGCAGCATTCAGGTTTCGAGCAACCACACGCGAGACTTTTCCGGCGTCAATCTGCTGGTGCTCATCTCGCACAACGCCAGCCTGGAGGACGCACTCGCGATCGCCACGCAGACCGGTGCAGACCTGCTTCACGACCCGTCGTTGAGCGCCGATGTTATTGAAGCGCCGCGACCCGCTCGCATTGAGTCGATTGATGAAAAGGGCGTGACTTTGCGGGTACTTGGCCGCGTGCGGCCAGGTGCGTCGGCTGCGGTGTCGTTCGAGTATCGGCGCCGGCTGAAGGAGGCGTTCGATGCAGCTGGCCTCCGCTACACGGTTGCCCTGCCACAACCTCCAGTTCCGGCAACTCCGACTGAAAAGGCAGCCCCGGGGCCAGCACCGACTCCGCCGCCGGCCTGACCCGGGTTAGACGTGCATCACCGCCCTGGTGACCGCCGGCAGGCATGCCAAAAGGCCGGCTGCGCGCTGGCAACCGGCCTTTTTTGTATTGACGCAGGGCCGGCTGTTAGACGGCCTTCTCGAGCTTCTCTGTCAGCTCGACGATGGTTGCATCGCGCCAGCTGCCCCAGACGGGGCCCGCGCGGAACTTCTTGAGATCCGGGCCCGCTTCTTCGCGGGTGCGGCCGCCAATGATCTCGCGCATCTGCGGCAGCTCGTCGTTCGCCTTCTGTGGCCGCTCGAACCAGACGAGGACCTGCTCCAACTTGTCGGTGAAGAAAATCACCGTCGGAACGGACAGGAACTCACCTTTGTTCAGGTAGGCGTTGGCCACATCCAGGTTCTGGTCGCGGGCCAGGACTTTCATCTCGATGCCGGCTGCTTCTGCAAGACGCTGGATGACCGGCATTCCGCGATACACGTCCGGGCACCAGTCTTCACCGATGACCAGCACCTTTTTCGGCCCGTTCGGCTTCGCCACCAACGCCTGAAGACGGCGCTTGTACTCTTCCGGCACGCTGGTCCCCTTAAAGCTGTTCTCGAATTCATCCTTGTTCTGGGTGATCGTGCCCATGTATTCCTGGTACGTCTGCGCCGATGCGAAGCGCTCGGGGCTGACGACTTCCTGCTTCGTAACCATGTCTGTCCCTCCATACTGCGTTGCGTTCGCTTCTCTCAAAGCGTCCACGGTGAATAGGCTAAGTGTACCGAGCCCGGCACCACTTAGCAATGAACAGTTACTTACAAAAGGGAAGTCACAGGCGGGCCGGCCTTCAACCGGAGCGCTCCGCTTGCTTGACCTGGTCCCAGAGAACGTCCATGTCGGCGAGACTCAGTTCAGAGAGGCTCGTGCC
>JBBRGK010000280.1:0-5031 GCA_038240805.1 Dehalococcoidia bacterium
CAGGCGCAACACCAGCACCTCCAGCGCTTTCGGGCAGTCGGGGCGCGACCATGAGAGCGCCACGGGGGTGCTATGCAGGTGCTGACCGATGATCGCCACCGAGTCGTCGCCGACATACGGCGGCCGGCCGCACACAAGCTCGTAGAGCAGGCAACCGAGGCTATAGAGGTCAGAGCGGGGACTAACCCCACCGCCGGTTGCCTGCTCGGGGGCAAGGTATGCCGCCGTGCCGGCGATCAGGCCGGCCTGGGTGAGGCGTGCCTGGTCGAGCGCCACCGCGAGGCCAAAGTCGGCGAGCTTCGGCGTACCGTCCGCCGCCAGCAGCACGTTGCCCGGCTTCAGGTCGCGATGCACGATCCCCTGCTCATGGGCCGCTGCTAGCCCTTTGCTGATCCCGCGTCCCAGCTCCAGCACGCGGGGCAGCGGCAGGCGGTGCTCGGGCACCCCGGCAAGCAGATGCTCGAGGTCGCCGCCCGAGAGGTACTCGGAGACGATGTAGGGCCGGCCGTCCTCTTCGCCCAGATCGTAGACGGCGACGATGTACGGCGAGCCCAACCGCCCGAGCGACCGCGCCTCGCGCACCACCCGCTCGCGGCCTTCGGAGTCCAGCCCCTCGGCGCGGATCAGCGCGAAAGCAACGTCGCGGTCAAGCACGGTATCGTGAGTGCGGTAGACCTGCTTCTTCGCCCCGGCGCCGAGAAAGTCGAGCACCCGGTAGCGGCCGTGTACAAATGAGGCGGGCAGCGGCGGTGTTGCCGGCTCGGAAGGCGGCGACGCGGCAGCCGGTTGCCCGGCAGATGCGTTCGCATCGCGGGCAAGTCCCCGTTCGGCGATGGCGATGAATGGACCTGCATCGCCGTTCTCGGGGTCGAGCGTCAGCACCTGCTCGCAGAGGTCGCGGGCGAGCGCCCAATCGCGGGCGCTAACCGCCGCCTCTGCCTCATCGAGCAGGCGATCGATCTGTCGCTGAACGCGCTCACCGGGCATGATGCTCTCCCCCGCGCACGGCATCGCGCACGGCTGCCGCGAGCCCGATCATGCGGGCTATTGCTAAAGGGTGTCAAATGGGGGTGCCTCGGCTTGGGTACCTCACCCCTTCCCCTCTCTATTGCGAAGCAATGGAGAGGGCGATCATTGGTTGCGTTGCACGGGGTTTGAGGATGGACGGGGTAGAGTCACCAACCGACCGTTTTCCCCGGGAATGATTGAGTTGCTACGGCGAGAGAGCCCACGCCCATCCTCGCGGCCCGCATCGGGCAACCAACGATCGCCCTCTCTACCGGCCTCAGCCGGTGGAGAGGGTAAGGGGTGAGGTGCGCGATCTCCGGGTGCCGACGGCGGTGCGCAGGCGCGGTGCGTGTATACTCCCTGCCAGCGGTTCAGATGCGCCCCAGGAGGAATGCGGTGAGAGTGGTGGTCGATCCAAACCTGTGCGAGGGCAACGCACGCTGCGTGCACGCGGCGCCCGAGGTGTTCCTGCTGGAGGACAACGACCAGGCGAAGGTGCTGATAGCGCATCCCGGCGAGGAGCTACGCGCGGCTGTTGAGCGCGCCGTGCGGCTCTGCCCGCGTTTGGCGATTCGGATCGAAGAAGATGAACGGTAACTCGCCGTACGGCGGCGCAGGCCGTGCCCGCCACAACGATCCTGATGGAGGAACCTCATGAGTGCACCTGCCGGACCGGTCTCTGGCGAGATCAACCTGATCGATCCCGATGGCTTCCTCAACGGCTTTCCGCACGAGACATGGCGGCAGTTACGGGCACAGCAGCCGGTCTACTGGCAGGACCCGTGGGGCTACTACCCCGGCTTCTGGGCGATCACCCGCGCTGAAGACATCATCCGTATCTCGCGCGATCCGCAGACCTTTATCTCCGGCCGCGGCATCACGGCAGGCGACAATCCAGCTCAGCCAGATCCGGCCGCTGGCCACGGCGTGATGATGATCACGACCGATCCGCCGCGCCACGTCCGCCTGCGCCGCCTGGTGAACAAAGGCTTCACGCCGCGCATGGTGGCACAGTTGGAGCCGCACGTACGCGCGATCGTAGACGGCATCATTGATGATGTCGCGCCGCTCGGCGCCTGCGATTTCGTCACCGACGTGGCCGCCCAACTGCCTCTGGCGGTGATCTGCGACATGATGGGCGTGCCAAAGACCGACTGGCAGCGGATGTTCGAACTGACCAACCAGACCCTGGGCGCGGACGACCCCGAGTATCAAACGGCGGGGGGCAACGCCGAGGAGACGTCGTTTCGGGCGCGGATGGAGATGTTCCAGTACTTCGCCGGGCTGGTGGGGCAACGGCGCCACGAGCGGGAGGAAGATCTGCTCTCCGTGCTTGCCGATGCCGAGGTGGACGGCGAACGGTTGAGCGACGAAGAGATCCTCTGGTTCTGCTTTCTGCTGATCGTTGCCGGCAACGAGACGACCCGCAACGCGACCTCCGGCGGCATGCTCGCCCTGATCGAGCATCCGGAGCAGCGGGCAAAGCTGCAGTCGGACCCGTCGCTGCTGCCTGGCGCGGTCGAGGAGATCCTGCGCTGGACCTCGCCAGTGATGCACATGGCACGTGTGGCAACGCGCGATGTGGAGCTGGGCGGGCAGCAGATCAGGGCCAACCAGAAGCTGGTGCTCTGGTACCCCTCGGCCAACCGCGACGAGGCCGTGTTCAATGACCCGGACGTATTCGACATCCAGCGTTCGCCGAACGATCACCTCGCCTTTGGTATTGGCGAGCACTTCTGCCTGGGCGCCGGTCTGGCGCGGCTCGAGCTGCGCGTGATGTTCGAGCAGCTGCTGCTCCGCCTGCCCGACCTCCAGCTTGCAGGCCCGGTCGAGCGGCTGCGCTCCAACTTCATCGGCGGCATCAAGCACATCCCGGTGACCTACACGCCGGCGGGGTGAGAGCGTCGTCAGGGCTGTCGGGCGCTTTCGGATAAGTAGAGCCGGCCCGTGCGCTTCCCTCGACTGGTTCATCCGAATTCACACAGGAGCCTGTCAGTGTTTGCGAACGTCACGATCTACCAGATTCAGCCCGGCTGGATCGAGCAGCGGCTACGCCACAGCCGTGACGTGACCGGTGCATCGGGCCATGCGCCCACCGGTTACAAGAGCAAGTACGTGCTCGTTAATCGCGAGTCACACAAGACGATGACGATCTCTCTCTGGGAAACCAGAGCCGCGATTCAGGACGCGCAGAACGACGAGGGGCACCGGCAATCGAGCAGCCGCAGCCACTTCGCGGTAGGAGATGGCCCGCAGGAGGTGTTCGAGGTCGCCACGACCGCCACTATGCAAGACGGTGCTGAAGCGCTGCCAACCGGGCAGTTCGCGACCGTCCGCACCTGGACTGTCCTCCCCGGCAAGATGGACGAGCGGCTACACCATAGCCAGGAAGTTTCGCTGGCAGCGATCCGCAAGGTGCCCGGCTGGCGCGGCTCGCTGGTGCTGGTGAACCGCGCCTCGCACAAGAACGTGACGCTCACCCTCTGGGGAAGCAAAGCCGAGCGCGCCGCCTTCGAGCGGCACGACGCAGCCTCGGTCCAGGCCTACCAGCAGTTCGCCGCTGGTCCGATAACGATGGAGCATTTCGAGGTCGGCGACACGGCGTAGCAGCGGACAAGGCTGCGCCAATCCCTCCGACCTTCTCGGTAGCGTCTAATACGGTAATGAGTCGGTGGTGATCGAGCGCAAGGCAAGCCAATGGCAGTTTTGAATAGCCCTGAATGGTTCGAAGAGCATCAGGAGCAGGTCAAGGCGCGATTCTTTCCAGCGGTTGATGAGGTCCAGCGCGTCAACGTTGATGAAGACCCGGATGAAGTGCTCCGCGACGTGACCGAAATCGTGGACCGCGTCCGCCAGGAGCGCTATGACCGCAAGTAACAGCTAGATTCGAGCGACCGTCGATTCCAACCTGTTTGTGAGCGCTGCGATTCGGGCAGACGGCATCCCTGCACAAATATTGGCTGCCTGGCAACAGAACGCCGAAGTAATTTCAAAACCGCACAATGGACCACTCCACAGGCGTAAATCGCAGTGCCGATCGGGTTTTAGGACCGCCGATTAGTCGGCCTCGGTTTTCGGCGGTCCGATAATTCGCCCGCCGTGCTGGCTCAGCGCCGCAGCCATCGTTGCCGGAGTGAGCGCCCAGCCGGCCGGCTTCGGCTGCCGCAGGTCGTGGCCGGCCGCCCGGAAGAACCCTTCGATGCCTGCAGGAGTACAGAGGGTGAGCACGTCCGCCGTCTCCGATGTGAACCGATAGGCATGGGGGAGATTACGAGGCAGGAACACGACACCGCCTTCGCCCACTTCGAAGCGGTCGTCGCCGGCCCAGAAGACGCCGCTGCCGGTAAGCAGGACAAACATCTCGTCTTCATTGCTGTGCACATGTAGGGGTGCGGCGTCTCCACGCCGAAGACGCGTACGCATGAGCGCCACCTGTCCGCCGGTGCTCTGGGCGTCGAACAGCACGTTCATGACGCCCCCACCGAGCCATTCGAGCTGCTGATGGTCGGCGGCCTGGGCGACGTACGGGCGTAGCGTGGCAGTTGCCGGTTCCGTGGTTGGGGTGGGAGCATCAAGTTGAGTCATGGCGTACAACCTCGTATTCAAGTTACCATCTATCTAACCAATACAGAGACGGTAAAGTAGCAGCATGCCACCTGTCAAGCCCTCCCGCCGCTATGTTTCGCCGCGCCGCGCCGAGATGGCGCGCGCCACCCGCCGGGCCGTTCTCGATGCCGCACGGGAGCTATTCGTCAGTCAGGGGTATGCGGCGACGAGCATTGACCAGATCGCCGCCGGGGCGCAGGTGTCAAAGCCGACCGTGTTCACTTCGGTCGGGAGCAAGCGCCTGCTGCTCAAGGAGTTGCGCGACATCGCGCTGGCAGGCGATGAGGAGCCGGTGCCAGTGCCCGCGCGCGCCTGGGTGCAGGAACTGCTCGCCGAACCGGACCCGCGGCGAACCCTGCTGCTCTACGCACGCGGTTCTGTGCAGCTTCAGGCACGGTATGTCGACCTGGAAGAGGT